>NZ_CAJMZG010000025.1:0-137532 GCF_905220255.1 Paraburkholderia sp. J69-1
TGCCATCGCGAAGAGGGCGCCAGCAACGCCAGCGAGCGCGGTTTGCATCAATTTCATGAGACCTCCAGTGTGTGAGCGGATGAACGACAGGGCGAAGAATAGGGCCTCTTTGTGACAGTACCGTGACGATTCATGAAGCAGTCGTGACAGTACGATTACCGGCTGAAAGGCGGAGGAAGAATGAAGAAGGTGCTTACTTCAGGTGCGATAGCATCCGGCCTGCCAGCGCTGGCGCGCGCGGCGGCCCGTGGGGCGGGCGTTTGGCGGACTCGCGGGGTCGGACGCGTAGAGGCGTGCGCGACCGTTTGAAAGGCGTCTGAAACCAGCAGTTGAACGTTTGCTCCAACTGCAAAAAAATCGTTCCGTCAGATGGCTTTTGAGGGCCGAATCGGGAGGCTGCACAGCGAGGCGCGGCACCTTGTCGCAGACAAGATGCCGCTTTAATCCGCCATCGCGTCAGCCAGAGACTCCGATCAGGCGATAGCGCGCTTGACCGTCTCAGCGATCGATTCGGCGTAATGGAGCGTCTCGCGCTCCTCGCGCGCTTCCACCATCACGCGCAGGACCGGCTCCGTACCCGAGGCGCGGATCAGCACGCGGCCGCGGCCCTTGAGTTCGGATTCGGCAGCGGCAATCGATTGCTGGATATCGGCATTGCCCTTCCAGTCGGCGCCCTGCGCGATGCGCACGTTGATGAGCTTCTGCGGGAACAGCGTGACGCCGTCAAGCAATTGCGCAATGGTCTGGCCGCTGCGCTTCATCGCCGCGAGCACCAGCAGCGCCGAAACGATGCCGTCGCCGGTCGTATGGCGATCGAGCGAGAGAATGTGGCCCGAGCCTTCCGCGCCGATCTGCCAGCCGTGCTCGCGCAGTTGCTCCAGCACGTAACGATCGCCCACATTGGCGCGCACGAACTGCACGCCAAGGCGATCGAGCGCCTGCTCGACCGCGAGGTTGGTCATCAGCGTGCCGACCGCGCCTTCGACCTTGCCGTCGGTCGCAATGCGATCCTTGACCAGCACGTAGAGCAGTTCGTCGCCGTTATAGAGACGACCTTGCGCGTCGACGATCTGCAGGCGGTCCGCGTCGCCATCGAGCGCGATACCCAGGTCCGCGTGGTTCGCCCGCACCGCGCGCACGAGCGCATCGGGCGCAGTGGCGCCCACGCCGTCGTTGATGTTGAAACCGTTCGGCGACACGCCGATCGGAATCACATCCGCGCCCAGTTCGTGGAACACGTGCGGCGCGATGTCGTAGGCCGCGCCGTTCGCGCAGTCCACCACCAGCTTCAGGCCGCGCAGGCTGAAGGCCTGCGGGAACGTGCTCTTGCAGAATTCGATGTAGCGGCCACGCGCGTCGTCCAGACGGCGGGCGCGGCCCAGTTGCTCGGACGGCGCGCAATCGAGCGGCTGTTCAAGCTGCGCCTCGATCTGGGTTTCCACTTCGTCGGGCAGCTTGTTGCCGTCGGCCGAGAAAAACTTGATGCCGTTATCGAAGTACGGATTGTGCGAGGCGCTGATCACTACGCCCGCCGCGAGCCGCAGCGCGCGCGTGAGATAGGCGACGCCAGGCGTCGTCATGGGACCGGCGAGCATCACGTCGATGCCGGCCGCCGACAAGCCCGCTTCCAGCGACGCCTCGAGCATATAGCCCGAAATGCGCGTGTCCTTGCCGATCAGCACGGCCGGGCGCGGGCCCGACGCCGGTGCGGCCCCCGCGAGCACCTTGCCCGCCGCGTAGCCGAGACGCAACACGAAATCCGGCGTGATCGGCGCCACGCCGACCTTGCCGCGAACCCCATCGGTTCCGAAATAACGACGTCCCATACCTCAAACCTCACATTGATACTGTTGTATGGCGCCCGTGGGCCTGTCCTGCCCGGCCGCGCCCTGTTCTCTCAACGCCCTGCTACTGCTTTTTACTGCCCCGCCGCGCGCTCGGCCTCGCGCATGGCACCCCAGACCTTCAGGGCATCCACGGTCGGCGCGACGTCGTGCACGCGGATGATCGCCGCGCCCTTGTGCGCCGCACACACCGCCGCCGCCACACTGGCCGCGATGCGCTCCGGCGCCGGCCGGTTGATCAACGCGCCGAGCATCGACTTGCGCGACATGCCCGCGAGAATCGGATACGGTGCAACGCCCGCGCCGACTTGCGGCGCGCTGTCCTGCATACGCGCGAGCAAGGCGTAATTATGCTCGACCACCGACTTGCCGAAACCAAAACCCGGATCGACGCTGATGCGCGCCTTCGCCACGCCTGCCGCTTCGAGTTCGGCGCAACGCGCTTGCAGAAACTTGCGCACCTCGCGCACGACATCGACGTAATCGGGCTCGCCCACCTGCATGGTCTGCGGCTCGCCGAGCATGTGCATCACGCACAGGCCGCAGTGGCTGTCGCGCACCGCGTCGATCGCGCCCGGCATGCGAAAACCCCAGATGTCGTTGATCAGATCCGCGCCCGCCGCGAGCGCATGGCGCATCACTTCCGGCTTGTAGGTATCGACCGACAAAGGCACGTTCGCACCTTTGAGCTTTTCGACCAGCGGAATCACGCGTTCGAGTTCTTCGTCGAGCGGCACGGGCGGCGCGCCCGGCCGTGTGGACTCGCCACCGATATCGATGATGTCGACGCCATCGAGCAGCATTTGCTCGGCGCGGCGCTGCGCGTCGTCGAAGGCGATATAGCGGCCGCCGTCCGAGAACGAATCGGGCGTGGCGTTGAGAATCCCCATGACGAGCGGACGCTCGAAGGTCAGCGTGAAACGGCCGCAGACGAGCGGTTCGGGCAGATTACCGTGGGAAGTGAGCTTGGACACGTCAAGAAACGTCAGATGTGTAACGAAATGCAGCCACCCGCTGTGACGCGGAGGCGGCCAGAAATGCAAAACGGGCCGGTGTGAAGATCACACCGGCCCGCAACTCTACTCGATCTGGCGAACCGCAGCGGGTCAGGCCGGCTGGGTTGCGCTGCTGCCCGGCTTCACTTCGCTGCCCGTGCTGCCGCCCGAGGAAGACGCATCGCCTGCAGACGGCGAGCTCTTCGGCGAACGCGGCGGACGGCCGGCCATGATGTCGTTGATCTGATCGGCGTCGATCGTTTCCCACTCCATCAGCGCGGCGGTCATGGCTTCGACCTTGTCGCGGTTCTCGTCCAGCAGACGCTTGGCGAGGCTGTACTGCTCGTCCAGCACGCGGCGGATTTCCGCATCGACCTTCTGCTGCGTCGCTTCCGAAATCGCACGCGTGAAGCCCTTGCCGAACGGGCCGCCTTCGTTTTCGTCGTCGACGTAGACCATCGGTCCCATCGCATCGGTCATGCCGAAACGCGTCACCATCGCGCGGGCTGTCTGCGTTGCCTTGTTGAAGTCGTCCGAAGCGCCCGTGCTGATCAGGTTCATGAACAGCTCTTCTGCCACGCGGCCGCCGAACAGGATGGCCAGACGGTCAAGCAGATAGTCCTTCGAATACGTCTCGTTGTCGTGCTCCGGCAACTGCCACGTCACGCCCAGTGCGCGACCGCGCGGGATGATCGTGACCTTGTGCACCGGATCGGCCTTCGGCAACAGCTTGGCGATGACCGCGTGACCCGACTCGTGATACGCCGTAGCACGCTTGGCTTCTTCGCGGATCACGGCCGACTTGCGCTCCGGACCCATGAAGATCTTGTCCTTCGCGTCTTCGAAGTCCTGCATTTCGACGATGCGCTTGCCGCGACGCGCGGCGAACAGCGCCGCTTCGTTCACGAGGTTCGCGAGATCGGCGCCCGAGAAGCCCGGCGTGCCGCGTGCGATGACCGCTGCGTCCACGTCGTTGGCGATCGGCACCTTGCGCAGGTGAACCTTCATGATCTGTTCGCGGCCGCGGATGTCCGGCAGACCGACGTAGACCTGACGGTCGAAACGGCCCGGACGCAGCAGCGCCTTGTCCAGCACGTCCGAACGGTTGGTTGCCGCGATCACGATGACGCCCGAATTCGCCTCGAAGCCGTCCATCTCCACCAGCATCTGGTTCAGCGTCTGCTCGCGTTCGTCATTACCGCCGCCCATGCCGGCGCCGCGATGACGGCCGACCGCGTCGATTTCGTCGATGAAGACGATGCACGGCGCGTGCTTCTTGGCCTGCTCGAACATGTCGCGCACACGGGCCGCGCCCACGCCGACGAACATTTCGACGAAGTCCGAACCCGAGATGCTGAAGAACGGCACCTTCGCTTCGCCGGCGATGGCACGCGCGAGCAGCGTCTTACCGGTACCCGGAGGGCCGACCAGCAGCACGCCGCGCGGGATGCGCCCGCCCAGCTTCTGGAATTTTTGCGGATCGCGCAGGAAGTCGACGAGCTCGGACACTTCTTCCTTCGCTTCGTCGCAGCCTGCGACGTCGGAGAAGTTGACCGCGTTGTTGTTCTCGTCGATCAGACGGGCGCGCGATTTACCGAACGAAAACGCTCCGCCTTTGCCGCCTCCCTGCATCTGTCTCATCATGTAGAACCAGAACACGATGATGAGGATCGTCGGTCCGAGGTAGTACAGCGCGGAGACAAGCGCGTTCGGCTCTTCATCGGCCTTGCCGCTCACCTGAACGTTGTACTTCATCAGGTCGCCGACCATCCAGATGTCGCCCGGAGAGACGATCTGGTATTTCTGGCCATCGGCCGGAGTGACCGTGAGGTTCCGCCCCTGCACTACGACGCTCTTGACCTTGCCATTCTTTGCGTCGTCCATGAACTGCGAATAGGAAACGCCTTCCTGGACACGGGGCTTGTCGAACTGCTTGAACACCGTAAACAGCACCAGTGCGATCACCAGCCACACTGCTGCTTTCGAAAACATGTTGTTGTTCAAAGCACCACTCCTTCACTCATAGACGGGCGCCTACATTTGCCTTGCGACACCACCAAAGCATTCTAATCCAGTACGCAGGGCCCTGCCATAACGTTTCGCTAAGGCATAAATAGCCGATGCGCCTTGTCGGACAACGTCCCGAAGCTTATTCGGGCGAAACTTTACCGTCCTTGCAAGGCGCCTGACGCGCTGGAACCGATCCTTGCGTAATGCCCGAGGTTAACGGGGTCGCTTCAGATGTTTGCCCAATATAAACGTTTCGGACGATTTATCGCGCGAAGCTTTCGGCTTGCGCGCGGCCACGACCTTGAACTGATGCTTGAATTTCTCGACGATCTGGCTGTAACCACTGCCGTGAAAGCATTTTACTAAAAGGGCACCATCTGGTTTCAGATGATTCTGCGAAAATTCGAGCGCGAGATCGCAGACATGCTCGATACGCGCGGCATCCGCCAGCGCGACTCCCGACAGATTGGGCGCCATATCCGAAATTACAAGATCTACCGGACGACCATTCACGATTTCTTCCAGCTGCTCGAGCACGCTGTCTTCGCGGAAGTCGCCTTGCAGGAATTGCACGTCGGAGATCGGCTCCATCGGCAGGAGGTCGAGCGCAATGATCGTACCGTCGATACCGCCTTGACGTTGTTCGTCGCGTTTCGTGCCCTTCGCCAGCTTGTTGCGGGCGTACTGGCTCCAGCTGCCGGGCGCGGCGCCCAGATCGACGATGACCATGCCAGGACGGATCAGCTTGTCCTGCTCGTCGATTTCCTTGAGCTTGTAGGCGGCACGGGCGCGATAGCCCTCCCGTTGCGCCAGTTTCACGTACGGATCGTTGATATGGTCGTGCAGCCACGACGTATTGAAGCGGTTTTTTGCCATTAAAGATTGAACTCTTGCTGCGTGATGTCGCGCTTTTAGCGGATAATACGCGTTTAATTCGTGCGGCCGTCGCGGCCCGTGCGGCTATGTGAGCGTGTTTTCACCGCCACACCTGCCTTCACCAGCCCGCGCCACGCCGTTCTCCACGGTTTTCCGTTGTTTCCGACGCGCCTTTCGCCTTCCTGTGCGCCTGCCCCTCGTCTTGAGGTCTGACAGGCTGCCCGGCGAGCGCCGTCATTTTAGTCGAGTCTGCCACATCCCATGCCCGCCCTCACTCTTACCGCCGAACAGCGCTCCGAACTGCGTTCCCAGGCTCACGCCCTCAAACCGGTCGTGCTTATCGGCTCCGAGGGATTGACCGACGCCGTCCTGAAGGAAATCCAGGTCCACCTGGGCGCTCACCAGCTCATCAAGGTCCGCGTCTTCGGCGACGAACGCGAAGAGCGTATCGCGATCTACGAAGAAATCTGCGATCGCCTGAACGCCGCGCCGGTCCAGCACATCGGCAAGCTGCTGGTGATCTACAAGCCCGAAGAAGCCAAGCCGAAGACCACCACGGCTCGCGCCGGTGCCCGCGGCACGGTTACGCGCCCCACGGGCGATGTACCGAGCGCACGCGAAGCCGGCAAGCGCGCACCGCGCGTCGTGAAGGTCGTCAAGCCCAGCGACAACCCGATGCGCAAGCCGAAGGCGCAAAAGGTGACCGTCAAGGGTAACGAGCGCGTCACGCAAGGCGGCAACGTCAAGCGCGCCAAGAAGCGTCAGACCGGCTCGAAGCGCATTCACCAGGGTTCGAAATAATCCCTGGCGATACGCATCGCGGAATAAGAAAGCGCGGCCTTCGAGCCGCGCTTTTTTTCGCCCGATGCAGCCACAAGGCTGAACCAGGCGCCCTGAATACCTAGTTACGTCGCGCCGACGGCAGCAGCCACACGAGCCAGGCGCCCAGCAGGCTTTCGACCAGATAGAACACGCTCGAAATGCCGTGCAGCATGCCGAAGCGGCTCGCATAGGCCGAATGGGCGATATCCACGCCAGCCTGCAGCGCATTCATGCGCATGGCGTTCATGAACGGCTGCAAAGCGTAATAGCCGACCACCACGCACAGCAGCATGCCCACCAGCAGCCAGCGTAGGCGGCGATACCCCACGTCCCCGCGCCGCACGAACACGTTCGCGAGCACGAGCAGCAGCACGCCGCCGACCAGCCCGATCATGCCCTCGATGCGAAAGAGCTGCGCCGCCAGCGCGCCCGCCGTCATACGGTCGAGCGTGGTGAACAGCACCGGCGCCACCGCATAACCGATGGTGAGCTGGCTGCCCACCCACAGCATGGCGAGCAGCGCGAACAGGCGATGCGGCACCAGCGAGCCACCAGACTGCGCTGCGCGAATATCGGCGCTCACGTCATTTTTCACATCGTGACCCATTGATCGCGCCTCGTCAGACGTAGCGAACCTCGATGACTTCGTATTCGCGCACGCCGCTCGGGGCCTGCACGGCTGCGACGTCGCCTTCCGACTTGCCGATCAGTGCGCGCGCGATGGGCGAGCTCACCGAAATCAGGCCGTGTTCGAGATCGGCTTCGTCGTCGCCGACGATCTGGTACGTCACGGTCTTGCCCGATTCGAGGTCTTCGAGATCGACGGTCGAACCGAACACGATGCGGCCATCCGCTTCGAGCGTGGCCGGGTCGATGACCTGCGCGGCCGCCAGCTTCGATTCGATTTCAGCGATACGGCCCTCGATGAAGCCCTGCTTTTCCTTCGCGGCGTCGTATTCCGCGTTTTCCGAGAGATCGCCCTGCGCGCGCGCTTCGGCGATCGAATTGATGACCGCCGGACGCTCGACGGATTTCAGGTGTTGCAGTTCGCCGCGAAGCTGGTCTGCACCGCGCCTGGTCAAGGGAATCGTGCTCATAAACAACTCGTTCGGCCGCTTGGGGCCGTATTGATGCCGCATGCAATACAGATTGCGGCCATAAAAAAAATCACCGCGGTTAAGTGCATCCCGCGAGGGCGGCGGCGCATGCTGGCGCAGCCTGAAAACCCTGTTGGGACGCCGCTTAACCGCGGCACATTCAGCTATGTTTGCCTGCCTCGTTCGTATTGGACAGACAATCGAAGCCTTAGTTTAGGCGAGCGTGGAGGCCTTGTAAATCATAGACTTCCAGGTTCTTCAGGTAGCGCAGACCCTCGACGGCGGCGCGCGCGCCGGACATCGTGGTGTAGTACGTGACCTTGTTTGCCTGTGCGCTCATGCGGATCGAGCGCGAATCGGCGATCGCGGCGCGGGTTTCGTCGACGGTCGTGAAGACCAGCGAAATCTCGCCGTTCTTGATCATGTCGACGATGTGCGGACGGCCGTCCTTCACCTTGTTGACGACCTTGACCGGCACGCCGGCCGCTTCGATCGCGGCCGCGGTGCCGCGCGTGGCGACGATCGCATAACCGAGTTCGTGCAGCATGCGCGCGACTTCAACCGCCTTCGGCTTGTCCGAATCCATCACGGTGATGAACACCGTGCCCGATTCCGGCAGACGCGAACCGGCGGCGAGCTGCGACTTGAACAGCGCTTCGCCGAAGGTCTTGCCCACGCCCATCACTTCGCCGGTCGAACGCATTTCGGGTCCGAGCACCGGATCGACAGCCGGGAACTTGATGAACGGGAACACTGCTTCCTTGACGCTGAAGTACGGCGGCACGACTTCCTTCGTCACGCCCTGATCCGCCAGCTTCTGGCCGACCATCGCACGCGCCGCGATCTTCGCGAGCGGCAGGCTGGTTGCCTTCGAAACGTACGGAACGGTACGCGAAGCGCGCGGGTTCACTTCCAGCACGTAGATGATGTCCTTCTTCGAACCGTCATCCTGCGGAACCTGCTGGATCGCGAACTGCACGTTCATCAGGCCGACCACGTTCAGCGCCTTGGCCATCGCGCCGGTTTGACGCTTGAGTTCCGTGACCGTTTCCTGCGACAGCGAGTACGGCGGCAGCGAGCAGGCCGAGTCGCCCGAGTGCACGCCAGCCTGTTCGATGTGTTCCATCACGCCGCCGATGAACACGTCCGTGCCATCGGAGATGCAGTCCACGTCGCATTCGATCGCGTCGTTCAGGAAGCGGTCGAGCAGCACCGGCGAATCGTTCGACACCTTCACGGCCTCGCGCATGTAGCGCTCGAGGTCGCGCGGCTCGTGGACGATTTCCATGGCGCGGCCGCCCAGCACGTACGACGGGCGCACGACGAGCGGGTAGCCGATTTCGTCGGCCAGCTTGAGCGCTTCGTCTTCGGCGCGTGCGGTGCGGTTAGGCGGCTGGCGCAGGTTCAGGTCCTGCAGCAGCTTCTGGAAACGCTCGCGGTCTTCAGCGGCGTCGATCATGTCCGGCGAGGTGCCGACGATGGGCACACCGTTCGCTTCGAGGTCGAGCGCAAGCTTCAGCGGCGTCTGGCCGCCGTACTGCACGATCACGCCAACCGGCTTTTCCAGATCGACGATTTCGAGCACGTCTTCGAGCGTCAGCGACTCGAAGTACAGACGGTCGGACGTGTCGTAGTCGGTCGAAACCGTTTCCGGGTTGCAGTTGACCATGATGGTTTCGTAGCCGTCTTCGCGCATCGCGAGCGCAGCGTGAACGCAGCAGTAGTCGAACTCGATACCCTGGCCGATCCGGTTCGGGCCGCCGCCCAGCACCATGATCTTCTTGTTGTTCGTCGGGTTGGCCTCGCACTCTTCCTCATAGGTCGAGTACATGTAGGCGGTCTTGGTGGCGAACTCGGCCGCGCAGGTGTCCACGCGCTTGTAGACCGGGCGCACGTTCAGCTCGATACGGCGCTTACGCACGTCCGTCTGCGTGCTGCCCAGCAGCTTCGCCAGACGGCGATCCGAGAAACCACTCTGCTTGAGGTACTTCAGCTCTTCCTTCGAGAGGCTTGCCAGCGTGCGGCCGCCGAGCGCCTTTTCCTTCAGGATGATCTGTTCGATCTGCGCGAGGAACCACGGGTCGATCGCGGTTTCTTCGAAGATCTCTTCGCGCGTCATGCCCACGCGGAATGCGTCGCCCACGTACCAGATGCGGTCCGGACCGGCTTCGCCGATCTCGCGGATGATCTCGTCGCGGCTGGTGGTTTTTTCGTCCAGACCGTCGACGCCCACTTCCAGACCGCGCAGCGCCTTCTGGAACGATTCCTGGAAAGTGCGGCCGATTGCCATCACTTCGCCGACCGACTTCATCTGCGTGGTGAGGCGCGGGTCGGCTTCGCGGAACTTCTCGAACGCGAAACGCGGAATCTTGGTGACGACGTAGTCGATGGTCGGCTCGAACGAAGCCGGGGTCGCGCCGCCGGTGATTTCGTTCTTCAGCTCGTCCAGCGTGTAGCCGACGGCCAGCTTCGCCGCAACCTTGGCGATCGGGAAGCCCGTGGCCTTCGAAGCCAAAGCGGATGAGCGCGACACACGCGGGTTCATTTCGATCACGATCATGCGGCCCGTGCGCGGGTCGATCGAGAACTGGACGTTCGAACCGCCCGTGTCCACGCCGATTTCGCGCAGCACAGCCAACGAAGCGTCGCGCAGGATCTGGTATTCCTTGTCCGTGAGCGTCTGCGCCGGCGCGACCGTGATCGAGTCGCCGGTGTGGATGCCCATCGGGTCCAGGTTTTCGATCGAGCAAACGATGATGCAGTTATCCGCCTTGTCGCGGACCACTTCCATCTCGTATTCCTTCCAGCCGAGCAGCGATTCTTCGATCAGCAGTTCGCGCGTAGGCGACAGATCGAGACCGCGCTTGCAGATCTCTTCGAATTCTTCGCGGTTGTACGCGATACCGCCGCCCGAACCGCCGAGCGTGAACGACGGGCGGATCACGACCGGATAGCCGCCCGTGCCGGTCTGCTCGGCGATTTCGCCTTGCACCTTGAGCGCTTCTTCCATCGAATGCGCAACACCCGATTTCGCCGAACCGAGACCGATCTTGGTCATCGCGTCCTTGAACTTCTGGCGGTCTTCGGCCTTGTCGATGGCTTCCGGCGATGCGCCGATCAGCTCGACGTTGTACTTCGCCAGCACGCCGTGGTGGTGCAGGTCGAGCGCGCAGTTCAGCGCGGTCTGGCCGCCCATCGTCGGCAGGATCGCGTCCGGGCGCTCCTTCTCGATGATGCGCTCCACCACTTCCCAGGTGATCGGCTCGATGTAGGTGACGTCGGCCGTGTTCGGGTCGGTCATGATCGTCGCCGGATTGCTGTTGACGAGGATGACCTTGTAGCCTTCTTCACGCAGCGCCTTGCATGCCTGCGCGCCCGAATAATCGAACTCGCACGCCTGGCCGATGATGATCGGACCCGCGCCGATGATGAGAATGCTCTTGATGTCTGTCCGCTTGGGCATAACGCTCTCGCTAAATATTCCTGTGTCTTTTACGTCTGACGGCTCGCTGCCTGCCTTGCTTGCCGCCCGGGTGCGCGCGTGGGCCGTTTTTTAGACAGCTCGCTGCGCACCCTGCTCTGCTCTTTCCCGTCAGGCGCGGCTTACGCCTTCGCCTTGTCCATCAACGCCGTGAAGCGATCGAACAGATAGCCGATGTCCTGCGGACCCGGCGACGCTTCCGGGTGACCCTGGAAGCAGAATGCCGGCTTGTCGGTCAGCTCGAAACCTTGCAGCGTGCCGTCGAACAGCGACACGTGCGTGACGCGTGCGTTCGCGGGCAGCGTGGCGGCGTCCACCGCGAAGCCGTGGTTCTGCGACGTGATGACCACGCGGCCATCGGTCAGATCCTTGACCGGATGGTTCGCGCCATGGTGACCCGTCTTCATCTTGAGCGTCTTCGCGCCGACGGCGAGGCCCATGATCTGGTGACCCAGGCAGATGCCGAACGTGGGGATGCCGCGCTCGATGAATGCCTGCGCCGCCTTGATGGCGTAGTCGCACGGTTCCGGGTCGCCGGGGCCGTTCGAGAGGAACACGCCGTCCGGGTTCAGCGCGAGCGCGTCTTCAGCAGTCGATTGCGCCGGCAGGACCGTAACGTCGCAGCCGCGCTCGGCCAGCATGCGCAGGATGTTCTGCTTCACGCCGAAGTCGAATGCGACGACCTTGTACTTCGGCGCCGATTGCGTGCGGTAGCCTTCGCCCAGACGCCATTCCGTGGTGTTCCACGGGTACGACTTGTCCGTCGAGACGACCTTCGCGAGGTCCATGCCCGCGAGGCCCGGGAACGAGCGTGCGAGTTCGATGGCTTTGGCTTCGTCGTCCGAACCTGCGAGGATCGCGCCGCTCTGCGCGCCCTTGTCGCGCAGGATACGCGTGAGCTTGCGCGTGTCGATACCGGCGATGGCAACCACGCCTTCGTCCTTCAGGTACTGACCGAGCGTGCGGTCCATGCGGAAGTTCGAGGCGAGGACAGGCAGATCACGGATGATCAGGCCGGCGGCATGGACTTTCGTGGCTTCGACGTCTTCGGCGTTGACGCCGACGTTGCCGATATGCGGATACGTGAGGGTGACGATCTGACGAGCGTAGCTCGGGTCGGTCAGGATTTCCTGATAACCAGTGATGGCCGTGTTGAACACGACTTCACCGATCGTATGGCCCGGCGCGCCGATCGAGTAACCACGAAAGACCGTGCCGTCGGCGAGCGCGAGCAGAGCGGGAGAGAATGACGGCAACACGGGAGACTCCTTGGGGGAGCACCCTTGTGCCGACCTGTTGTCCGACGTTGCGATCTTGCGACCTGGGTGCGGCTGCGGCGTCGGCATCGACATCGTTAGATGGGATGCGCGCGCGGCTCGCACCTTACGCGGCTATTCCGTGTCGTGGGGCTCGCAGTGAACTGCGTCGGGCGCCTGCCAGAATGGAGCGTTTGTGACGCTTGATCGGGCGGCAGCCAGCCTTCGATGGGGAAAGCGCGGGCGGCGGATGAACGGATGGGGGGAGGTAGGCGCTAGGGTGCGGGTTGATAAGCTCAAACCTTCGAATTATAGCGTGAAAACACCTATTTCTCCAAATTTCGAGATGACGGTTGTGTGAAACGCGGTGCCAAATCTGCCGACAATTTCGTATCGCGTCCGACAGCGCCGTCGGCGTTTCGCGAAGATCCGGTACTCGTCTTGCACCGCTCTTCACTATAGACGCCCTTCACGTGGGCGCCAGCGTGGCAATTTGGGGTCGGCCGAGGATGGCCTGTTGTGGACAGCCAGTTGCGCCCTGCTCCCGGCACCACCAATCGGCACCACCAATCGGCGGCACCAATGAAAACGCCGCCACCCAGCCGGGTGACGGCGCGAGAAGAGCTTTAAAGTGATCGGAGCGAAACCACCATGCGTTGCCCCCGCAACGCATGGCTGAGCACCCTCAGCCAGCCGCTATTTGGACGACTTGTGTTTCTGCGTGTGGGTTTCGGCCTTCGGGCGGCTCGCCGCACCCTTCGACGCCTTGCTGGGCGCTGCGCCGGAAGACTTTGCCTTGACCGGTTCGGAAACCTTGACGACTTCCGTGTGCGCGCGACCGTGTTTCTTATCATAGCGCGACTTCGAGCCCGACTCCGCAACGCGCGTACCAATACGCTCCACACCTCCGCCAGAGACGTTGGTGGCGAGGCGTTCCGGCCCCGGCTCGCTCGGCATCGACTTGCCCACCGGCACGTGCAGCACGAGCACCTGGCCCGGCGCCACCGCGTCGCGGCGCGTCTTGTTCCACGCCTTAAGCTGGCCAACCGAGACGCCATAACGGCTCGCGACCGTTTCCATCGACTGCTTGCGACGCACGCGGATCAGCATCTTGCGCGTGTCGGGCACGTCCGGCTCCATGGCGAGCACGGCGCTTTCGGCCACATCGGCGCTGATGTCTTCGTCGTCGGCGTCGTCGGTGCGCGGCACCACGAGCGTCGAACCCGGCTTCAGGCGCATGCCCGCCGGAATCTTGTTGACCGACATGAGCGTGTCCGCGTCCACGCCGATCTTCTGCGCGATGGCCGCCGGCGTGGCGCGCGAGTCGGTGGTGTAGACGGTCCACGAAGAAAGCTGGCCCGAATACGACTTCAGGTTGCGCTCGAACGCGCTGGCGTTATCGAACGGCAGCAGGATCTGCGGATCGGTCGCGCCCAGAATGACGGGCTTCTTGAACGACGGATTGAGCGTGCGGAATTCGTCCGGCGTCATGTTCGCCAGTTTAGCGGCGACATCCACGTCGATATCGTGCGAGGTGGTGACGGTGACGAAGTACGGGTGATTCGGGATGCTCGGCAGCGTGAGACCGTATTGCTGCGGGTTCATCACGATATTCTTGACCGCCTGCAGCTTGGGCACGTAGTTACGCGTCTCGTTCGGCATGCGCAGGCTCTGGTAGTCGGTCGGCAGACCGGCGGCCTGGTTGCGCGCGATCGCTCGCTGCACATTGCCTTCGCCCCAGTTGTAGGCGGCCAGCGCCAGATACCAGTCGCCGAACATGTCGTGCAGGCGCGAGAGGTAGTCGAGCGCGGCGCTGGTCGAGGCCAGCACGTCGCGGCGCTCGTCCTGCCACATGTTCTGCTTGAGGTTGTAGGTCTTGCCCGTGCCCGGCACGAACTGCCACATGCCCGCAGCCTTCGCGACCGACAGCGCCTGCGGGTTATAGGCCGATTCGATGAACGGCAGCAGCGCCAGCTCGGTCGGCATATGGCGCGCTTCGAGTTCTTCGACGATGTGGTACAGATATTTCTGCGAGCGCTCGGTCATGCGCGCGACGTAGTCCGGACGCTGCGCATACCACTGCGCATTCATGTCGACGAGGTCGCTTTGCAGGTCGGGCATCTGGAAGCCGCGACGGATGCGACCCCAAAGGTCGGCATCGGGGCTCGTAAGCTGGTCGACCGAGCCTTTATCGACGTTAATCGTTTCTTTCGCGGCGGAAGTCTTGCGGATGGCGTCGGCGCGTGCCTGGGGATCGGCGGGAGAAAGTGAACTGGCTGAATCCGCGTTGGGTCCCCCGCTCGCACAGGCGGCGAGCATCAGGACCAGCAGCGCGCTTAGGATAAATCGCATGAACGTCAACTTGCAATGGCTGGAATTTGCAGCCGATAGTACGGAACGCACACGTTTCCGTCAATCGGATTAATTGGAAAAAAACCATGCAAATCCACGGCTTGGATCACGTTCCATACGTTTGGGTTGAGCATACCCACTTGCTTTGGCGGGTTAGCGGAATCTGTTCTTCCACTCGCGCATCAGCGTGAATGCGGCAAGCCGGTCGGGCACCGTTTCGTGCAGCGCTTCAGCGAGCGTTGCCTGGACGGCCGGTTCATCGGCGCGCAAAAATGGGTTCACAGCACGCTCGTGCGCGATCGTGGTCGGCAAGGTCGGCACGCCGCGTTCGCGCAGGGCGGCGGCTTCGCGGCTCCAGGTTTGCAGCGCGGCGTTATCGGGATCGCAGGCCAGCGCGAAGCGGATATTCGACAGCGTGTATTCGTGCGCGCAGTGCACCTGGGTCGCGCCCGGCAGCGCCGCGAACGAGTCGAGCGACGCCAGCATCTGCGCGGGCGTGCCTTCGAACAAGCGGCCGCAGCCGCAGGCGAACAGCGTGTCGCCGCAGAATAGATGCGGCACGCCCTGGGTACCGATCGTATCCGCGTCCTGAAAATAAGCGATATGCCCGCGCGTGTGGCCGGGCACGTCCATGACCTTGAAATCGAGCGCAGGGGGATCCAGATGCACGGCGTCGCCGCCCTTCACGCGCGTGACGACCGCATCGAGCGGGCCGAGCGCCTCGCCGGACGGGCCGTACACGGGCACGCGCTCATCCGAAAGGAGATCCGCTACCCCGCCGACATGGTCGTTGTGATGATGGGTGAGTAAAATAGCGGCGAGCCGCCAGCCGCGTTTAGCGAGATATGCACGAACCGGCGCGGCGTCGCCCGGATCGACGGCAACGGCATTGCGGCCGTCCGACACGACCCAGATGTAGTTATCTTCAAAAGCCGGAACCGGTACGTATTCGAGTGCTGCGGCGGGACGGGCGGCCGGGCCGTGCTGCGCCGGCGCGTGCTCAAGCGGACTCTTCATGGGGCGACGTATTCTTGGACAAGTCTGACCGAACGATTATAGACTGGCCCGCCTGGACCGCTTCGCCGGCCGGCAGGTACGTGCTGGAGTGGGAGCAGGAACAGCTCGACCGGATGGTGTCGAACGTGTTCGGCTACCATGCGCTCCAGCTTGGCCTGCCGCAACTCGACGCGCTGCGCGAAAACCGCATGACGTATCGCGGCCTCGTGCTCGACGCCGCCAGCGCGGCCAGCGCGCCCTACACACTGCCCGGTGCGCAGCCGTCGCGCGCGCCCGAACTGCATACGCCGGACGGCCGCAGCACGGTCTGGTGCGATCATCTCGATCTGCCGTTCGAAGCGCAAAGCGTCGATCTGATCGTCATGCCGCACACGCTCGAATTCACGAGCGACCCGCACCGCCTGCTGCGCGAAGCGGAACGCGTGCTGATGCCCGAAGGTCAACTGGTGATCGTCGGCTTCAATTCGCTGTCGCTGTGGGGCGCACGGCAGTCGGCGGGCAAGCTCACGGGGCATCCGTTTTTGCCCACGCAACAGGACCTGATCGCGTTCACGCGCCTGAAGGACTGGATCAAACTGCTCGGTTTCGAGCTCGAACGCGGCCGTTTTGGCTGCTACCGGCCGCCGCTTTCCACGGACAAGTGGCTCGGCCGTTATGAATTCATGGAGGCCGCCGGCGACCGCTGGTGGGCGATCTTCGGCGCGGTCTATATGGTCACGGCGATCAAGCGCGTGCGCGGCATGCGGCTCGTCGGCCCGCTGAAGGTCAAGAAACCCGTGCTGGCGCCGAGCCTGAAGGCCGCAGCCACCACGCCCTCCCCTACACGCAACAAGGACTCATGAGCACACCCGATTTCGTCGAAATCTTCTCCGACGGCGCCTGCAAGGGCAATCCCGGCCCCGGCGGCTGGGGCGCGCTGCTGCGCTTCGGCACGCAGGAAAAGGAACTGTTCGGCGGCGAGCACGGCACGACCAACAACCGCATGGAACTGATGGGCGTGATCGCCGCGCTCGAGGCGCTCAAGCGTCCGTGCAAGGTGATCGTGCACACCGACTCGCAATATGTGCAGAAAGGCATCAGCGAGTGGATTCACGGCTGGAAGAAGAAGAACTGGATGACGGCGGCGAAAACACCGGTCAAGAACGACGATCTGTGGAAGCGGCTCGACGCGCTCGTCGCGCAGCATCAGGTCGAATGGCGCTGGGTCAAAGGCCACGCCGGGCATCCTGAAAACGAACGCGCCGACGCGCTCGCCAACCGCGGCGTCGCCACGCTCAACGAACATTGAGCCGGGCCGCAGCCCGCGCTCGATCAAGAATCACGCTTCATAGCATTACGCCCGATACGCCATGCGCCAGATCATTCTCGACACCGAAACCACCGGCCTGAACCCTCGCACGGGCGACCGCCTCATTGAAATCGGCTGCGTCGAACTGCTGAACCGCCGGCTCACCGGCAACAACCTGCACTTCTACGTGAACCCGGAACGCGACAGCGATCCTGGCGCACTGGCGGTGCACGGCCTGACGACCGAGTTTCTCGCCGACAAACCGAAGTTCGCCGAAGTCGCCAACGAGATTCTCGACTTCATTCGCGACGCGGAACTCATCATTCACAACGCGCCGTTCGACATCGGCTTTCTGGATGCGGAGCTCGCGCTCGTCGGCAAGCCGCCGCTCAAGGAGCATTGCGGCAACGTGATCGACACGCTGGTGCAGGCCAAGCAGATGTTCCCGGGCAAGCGCAATTCGCTCGACGCGCTGTGCGACCGCTTCGGCATCAGCAACGCGCACCGTACGCTGCACGGCGCACTGCTCGACTCGGAACTGCTCGCCGAAGTCTATCTCGCGATGACGCGCGGCCAGGAAAGCCTCGTGATCGATATGTCGAGTGCAGCGGAAACCGCAGGCGAAGTCGCGACAACGCGCGTGAAGTTCGATACACTCGCGCTCCCCGTGATTGCGGCGAGCGCCGACGAGCTGGACGCACACAATGCGCTGCTCGATGGTCTCGATAAAGCGGTCAAGGGCACGTCGGTCTGGCGTACCGAACCGGCGCCCGCAGAAGAAATTTCAGCGACTACGCAAAATACTTAAAAAAGGGCTTTACAAGATTGAAAATGCCCGGCATAATTTCAATCTCTTCGGGTGGTTAGCTCAGCGGTAGAGCACTGCCTTCACACGGCAGGGGTCACTGGTTCGATCCCAGTACTACCCACCAGGATTCTGGTGTTGGTAAAGACAAGCACCGAAGATAAAAAGCCCCGTTGCGCAAGCAACGGGGCTTTTTTCATTGGCGCGCGCAAAACGTTGTCGGCACACGCTACTCGCCCACCGTCTCCACGCCGATGCCACGCGCCATTCCGGTCGCTGCGAACACCATCACCACCAGCAGCAACGTCTGCCAGCGGCCGATGCGCGCGTACTTCGGCGCGGCGGTCAGATCGGGCACATCGCCGCGACTCACCGCCGTACGCCAGCGCACCAGCGCCCGCATCGGCATGATTTCCAGCAGCAGGATCAACACGAGCGCGCCCATCTTCAAATGGAACAGCGGTTCGTGCAGATAGTATTCGGCGCCCTTCTCGAAGCCGCCGAATGCGCGCGCCGCGCCGGTGAGGATCAGCACGACGGCCGAAGCGCCCCAGCCGTTATCGGCGCTGAAAATCATCGGCAGATCTTCGGTTGAGGTGCAGCGGCGCAGCCCGCGCGTGCGCCGCAGAATCGAGGCGAGCGCGAAGCCGAAGGCAAGCAGGTGAATGGCGGCAAGCAACCAGCGGATCAGCATGGCGACTCCTTCGAGATCACGACGGGATCGGCAAGCATGCGCGAAGTGCGATCGATCCGAACTTCAGATACGAATCAGATGCGGACTTCGCGCAGGAACAGCTCGTGATGCAGTGCGGCCAGGCTGACTAGCCGGCAGTGAACGCCGCCTGTTGCAAGGCGGTGTCGAGCGCGCGTGCCGCCTCGCGGTCGCTCACGCTGGCAAGACGCACGCGGAAAACGAGCTGACGGTTATGCCCCGCCGCTGCGGGCGAATCCCACAGCAATTCGATTTTCGGCCGACGTTCGCGAATCTGCGTGTGCGTTGCCGCACGCGCCGCAACGACGGGCACGAGACTCGTGCCGGTTGACGCTGGCCGTGCAGGCGAATCGGTTGCGTGCGCATCGACCACGACCGGCGTATCGACCACGACATCGGCAACATCGGCAACATCGGCGAGCGGCGCAACGGGCATGATCGGTGCAACCTGCTGGCTCACCGCCGCCGCGCCCTGCTCGCCCGACGGCCAGCGCACCGACAACTCGCGCGCATCGTATTGCCCGAGCTTGCGGCTTTCGAGCCAGACGACCGTGGTGCGCGTTGCCGCATCGATCGACACCGCATAGCGGCCGATCGCGAAACGGCGTGCCGCGATGTTGGTGCGCCAGAGCGCGCGCGGCCGGCAGATCCACACGACCGCCGCATAGAGCGCAGGCGCCACCACCAGCCAGCCATTGGTTTCCGCCACCGCATGCACGGCGCGCCGCCAGCCGGCGAACCACGTGAACGCGCCGATCGACCAGAGCGCGAACAGGCAGCCGAGCAGACCGAAGCAGCGCAGCGCCTGACGCAGCCACTGCGGCAGCGGATGGAACGGCCGCTCGACGCGCGCCTTCGCGCCCGGCAGCACGATCAGCAGAAACAGAAAGACGAGATTCAGACACGCCGCCGGCGACGACGCCATGGCTTCGAGCGAGGTGAGGAAATGCTCCATCTCGCCCATCGAATGCAGCCAGCGCGCGAGAATGACGAGGCCGATCGCGCGCAGCGCGAAGAGCGTGCCGGCACCGGGAACGGTAGCCGCGCGCGTCGGACGGGGTCTCGCCAAGGTACTTCTCCTGATGTCGCTTAGGTCTTGCGCTGTTTTCATGAACTAGCCGCGGTTTTGCGCGGAACGGCCATTATAGGGACATTGCCTCGCCGCCTCACGCTCGCCGCCGCATACGGTGGACCGCCTGCAGTCGTGTCTTGAGGTAGCGCAGATACGACAACGCCCCCGTGCACGGGCACAGGGGCGTTGATGCGACGCTGGACGCGCAGCGCGCGTCCAGAACAGCTTACGGCTTAGCTTGCGTTGACTTCGCGCAGCACGGTGCGGCGCTTCTGGCGCAGCATTTCTTCGTACACGGCGACGTAGTTGCGCGCCATCACCTTCGACGAGAAGCGATCTTCGAACGCCTTGCGCACGCCGGCGCGCGACAGCGACGACAGACGCTTGACCGCTGCGACTGCGCTGATTTCGTCTTCGACGACAAAACCCGACACGCCGTTTTCGATGACTTCGGGCACCGAGCCGCGCTTGAACGCGATCACCGGCGTACCGCAGGCCATCGCTTCGATCATGACGAGACCGAAGGGCTCCGGCCAGTCGATCGGGAACACCAGCGCGTGCGCGTTGCCGAGGAATTCACGCTTTTCGTGCTCGCCGATTTCGCCGATGTACTCGACGTGCGACTGCGCCATCAGCGGCTTGATGACTTCTTCGTAGTAAGCGCGGTCGGCCTTGTCGATCTTCGCGGCAACCTTGAGCTTCATGCCTGCCTGACCGGCGATGCGGATCGCCTTGTCCAGCCCCTTCTCCGGCGACACACGGCCGAGGAAAGCGAGGTAGCCCGGCTCGACGTTGTCGATCGGACGCAGCACGTCTTCCGGCAGGCCGTGATAGACGGTCTGCTGCCAGTTGGCTTGCTGCAGCGGCAGGCGCTGGTTGTCCGAAATCGACACAACCGGCACATCGCTGAATGCGTTGAAGATCGGCTGCAGTTCCGGCAGGTCGAGACGGCCGTGCATCGTCGTGACGAACGGCACTTCCTGACGCTGGAACAGCGAGAACGGGTAGTAATCGATGTGGAAATGCAGCACGTCGAATTCGTCCGCGCGGCGGCGCACTTCTTCGAGCAGCAGCATGTGCGGAGCCATCACGTCGCGAATCGTGGGGTCGAGGCGCAGAGCCTGCGGCCAGAACGCTTCGAGCTTCGCCGAGGTAATCGAATCGCCGCTTGCGAACAGCGTAACGTCATGACCCTGTTCGACCAGCGCTTCGGTCAGGTAGGAGACCACCCGTTCCGTGCCGCCGTACAGCTTGGGAGGAACCGCCTCGTGCAACGGAGCGATTTGAGCGATTCGCATAGTGGTGAACTCCTTCCTCGTAATAAATCGGGCTAAGTACTACAAATTTGACAATCGACCTTGCGTGCTGCGGCAGGCTTGCCGCGCGCCTCACCAGGCGTTCTTACCGCTAACCGCGCCGGATAGCCCGGCACACAGACCGACGCAGTTGTACACGCAGTTGTACAGTGTGTTATTGACACACGCGGCGGCTCAGGCGGTAAACGCGCAGGGTTCGCGGTCGTTGACAAGAAAGCTGTCAAATTCCCTACGCTATTCGAGACGGCATTATCCGGGCTTGCGCCCGCCACCGGCTAGAACATTTCAAAGTCTTTACGTTGTTACAAACCAGAAACACTCCGCAACCCACTGTTTTCAAAGACAGTTCTAAATTGGGGGTTCGTTTCCGGGCAGCAGGCCGTCGTCACGGTCTGCACATTTCGCGGATGGCGACGACATCAAAGTGTCAGATGCTTAAGCACACGGCCATCCTGAATGCAATCCGTAATTGTATCTCTAAAAGCGCCCTGAAAACCTGTTGAACCTCCGGCGCGACACCCTGTCGGGAAGGAACACGCTGCGCCGCCCGCTCGCGATAAGATTCGCCTCCCGTCGGGCACAGGCGATGCGTCATGCGCCACGCGTGTTTACAATGCGGGAATGCCTTCAAGGTTTTGCCGCTGGCACCTTCCTTCCTCTTTTACTACCTTGCACGGACGAAGCTCCGTCAGACCGACCACCGATCAATTGGAACATCTGACCATCGCCCAGCGTAACGCCCACAACGCAAAGCTCGCGAGCTATGCGCGGCGGCCTCTTGCGTTCCTGTTTCGCTATATCAAGCGCCATCCCTTCGCTCACGCCGTCGTACTGGCCAGTGTCTTTGCGGCCGTTGGCTGCGCGCTCGCCTCGCAGTACGCGATCAAGCATCTGATCGACGTGCTCGGCGCGGGACGGCACCATCCGGGGCCGCTGTGGACCGCCTTCGCCATCCTCGTCGGCCTGATTGCCGCCGACAACCTGCTCTGGCGGGTCGGCGGCTGGTTCGCCGCGCACACTTTCGTCGCCGTCACCGGCGACTTGAGGCGCGACCTGTTCCAGTATCTGAGCGGCCATTCACCCACCTATTACGCGGAGAAACAGCCCGGCACGCTCGCCAGCCGGATCACGGCCACCTCGAACGCCGTCTATACCGCCGAAAACACCACCGCCTGGAACGTCTTGCCGCCGTGTATCGCGGTAGCCGGCGCGATCGTCATGATCATCGCCGTCAATCCGATGATGGCGGCGGGCCTGCTGCTGTGCTCGGCGATCCTTTCGGTGATCCTGTTCAAGCTGGCCGGCCGCGGTTCGGCGCGCCATCACGCGTTCGCCTCCAAGGCGGCCGCCGTGGACGGCGAACTCGTCGATGTGATCGGCAATATGGCGCTAGTGCGCGCCTTCGGCATGACGCTGCGCGAGCAAAAGCGCTTCGGCACGACCGTCAAGGCCGAACTCGACACGCGCCGCGCCAGCCTGCTCTATCTGGAAAAGCTGCGCCTGCTGCACGCCGTCATCACGGCGATGCTGTCGGCCGGCCTGCTTGGCTGGGCGCTGTGGCTCTGGAATCAGGGCAAGGCCACGTCCGGCGACATCGTGCTGGTGAGCTCGCTCGGCTTCACGATTCTGCACGGCACGCGCGACCTCGCCGTGGCGCTGGTGGACGTGACGCAGCACGTGGCGCGTCTGGCCGAAGCCGTGCAGACGCTGCTCGAACCGCACGGCATGCCCGACCGCAACGATGCGACCGAACTGATCGCGCAAGGCGGCCGCGTGGACTTCGAAGGCGTGACCTTCGCCTATCCGCACCGCAAGCCGATTCTCGATCACTTCGATCTGAACATTCAGGCTGGCCAGCGCGTGGGCCTGATCGGCAAGTCGGGCGCGGGCAAGACCACCGTGCTCGCGCTGCTGCAGCGCTTCTACGAGACCCAGGGCGGCGCGATCAAGATCGACGGGCAGGACATCGCCCACGTCACGCAGGACAGCCTGCGCCACGCCATCGCGCTGGTGCCGCAGGACATTTCGCTGCTGCACCGCTCGATCTACGAGAACATCGCCTACGGCCGTCCCGAGGCGAGCCGCGAAGAAGTCATG
Source organism: Paraburkholderia sp. J69-1 (assembly GCF_905220255.1). Taxonomy (NCBI): domain Bacteria; kingdom Pseudomonadati; phylum Pseudomonadota; class Betaproteobacteria; order Burkholderiales; family Burkholderiaceae; genus Paraburkholderia; species Paraburkholderia sp. J69-1. The sequence goes on from NZ_CAJMZG010000025.1 coordinate 23,041, forward strand.
GCGGCCGCCCGCGAGGCACGCTGCGCCGACTTCATCGAAGCGATGCCCGAAGGCTACGACACGATCGTCGGCGACCGGGGCGTGAAGCTCTCGGGCGGCCAGCGTCAGCGCATTGCCATCGCCCGCGCGATTCTCAAGAATTCGCCGATCCTGCTGCTCGACGAAGCCACCTCGGCGCTCGACAGCGCGTCCGAAGAAGCGATCCAGCAGGCGCTCGACCGCCTGATGGTGGGTCGCACCGTGATCGCCATCGCGCACCGGCTCTCTACGCTGAACAACTTCGACCGCATCATCGTGATGAGCACGGGCAAGGTGATCGACGACGGCAGCCCGGAAGAGCTGCGCAATCGTCCGGGCCTGTATCGCGACCTGCTCGCCAAGCAGTACGGCAAGCACTCGACGCTGCATCTGGGCAGCAAGAAGAGCGACGAGAAACACGTCGCCTGAGCGCGACGCCCTTCCCGCTCCGCAAAAGAAAAAGCCGCTTCGTCATGAAGCGGCTTTTTTATTTCCAGCGTCGGCCGATGTGCAAACTTATGCCGTGCGTCCCGTCAGATCGCGCATGAAGCGGTCGCGCCAGACCGAGACATTGTTCTCGCGCAGTTGCACCATCATGTCGTTGTAGCGCGCGAGGCGTTCGGCCAGCGGCATCGCCAGAGCGGTGGCGAGCGCATCGGCCATTCCGTCGATATCGAGCGGATTGACGATCAGCGCACCCGACAACTCCTGCGCCGCGCCCGCAAAGCGCGACAGCACCAGCACGCCAGGATTTTCCGGGTCCTGCGCGGAGACATATTCCTTCGCCACGAGATTCATGCCGTCACGCAATGGCGTGACGTAGCCCACGTGCGACGCGCGGAACAGCGCCGCCAGCACCGCGCGCTCGTACTGTCGATGGATGTACCAGATCGGCGTCCAGTCGAGTTCGGCGAAACGGCCGTTGATGCGGCCCGACTCCGCTTCCAGGCGCAGACGGATGTCCTGATACGCATGCAGATCGGCGCGCGTGGGCGGCGCGATCTGCACGAACGAGACCTTGTTGCGCTGCGCCGTCGAATGTTCGAGCAGACGCTCGAACGCGCGAAAACGCTCGACCAGCCCCTTCGAGTAATCGAGCCGGTCCACGCTCATGATCACCTTGCGGCCATGCAGCGTGGACTTCAGCGTGCGCACCGGCTTGCCGCGCTCGCCCGCCTTGGCGAGTTCGGCGACTTCGTCCGGATAGACGCCGATCGGATAGTCGTTCGCGTAGAGCGTCTTGCCGAAGGCATCGATGCGCGTGCGGCCGTCCTCGCCCTTTTCGACCGTGCCGCCCGCCTCGTTGACGATGTAGTCGCAAAACGCGCGCACGTCGGGCCGGGTCTGGAAGCCGAGCAGATCGAACGAGCACAGCGCGTCCACCAGTTCGCGATGCGGCGGCACCGCCAGAAGCACCTGCGAAGCCGGAAACGGAATGTGCAGGAAGAAGCCGATGCGGTTCTTCACGCCCGCCGCGCGCAGCGCCTTGGCAAACGGAATCAGGTGATAGTCGTGGACCCAGATGACGTCGTCGTCCTGCAGCAGCGGCACGAGCTGCTGCGCGAGCCACGCGTTGACGCGGCAATAGCCTTCGTATTCGTGGCGGTCGTACTGGAGCAGATCGGCGCGATAGTGGAACGCCGGCCAGAGCGTGGCATTCGAGAAGCCGCGGTAGTACTGGTCGTAGTCGCGACGCAGCAGGCCGATGGTCGCGAAGGTCACCGGACCGCGCTCTTCGAGCTGGATCTGCGGCTGGCCCGAGGAGAGCACTTCGCCGCTCCAGCCGAACCACATGCCGCCGGTTTCCTTGAGCGCGTCGTACACGCCGACCGCGAGACCGCCGGCGGCCGGGCCGCCTTCGGAGATCGGCGCGACCCGGTTCGACACGATGATGAGTCGGCTCATGAATTACAGATTCCGTGCTGGATTGAGACAGGACGTGCCCGTGCGGGCGATGCTGGCACGGGCGCGAGGACCGTGAACGTCGTCAGGGTCGCGAAAAATACTGGCTGGGGTATGGGCATCAGGCGGACATCGGGCGCGCATCAGGCGCCAAGCTCCGCGAGCCACGCCAGCAACGCTTCGACCGATTCGACACGCGTGCGCGCGATGGTTTCGCCGCCGCCGACCTTGATCGACAGCCCGCCCACTTCGTTGACCACGGCGAAGCCTTTTTCGTCGGTGAGATCGTCGCCGGCGAACACCGGCGTGCGGCCCGCGAACGGCGGCTCGTTCAAGAAGGCGCGCAGCGCGCGGCCTTTATCGACGTCCTTGGGCTTGATCTCGTAGACCATCTTGCCGGGCTGCAGCACGTAGGCCGCGGCAAATTCGGCCGCGAGCCTTTCGGTGGCCTCGCGCGCCGTGGCTTCGTGCTCGGGCGCGTTGCGATAGTGCAGCGCGAGCGCCGCGCCCTTGATCTCCAGCAGCATGCCCGGATGCCTGCGCACGACTTCCGCCAGCACCTGCTCCATGTGCAAAAGACGCTCGTCGTTGAAGCCGACGCGCTGGGTGTCGCCATTGGCGTCGCGACGCTCGGCGCCATGCAGACCGGCGATCGGCAGATCGGGCATGCGCAGAAAATCGTCGATGCTGTCGATGCCGCGACCGGACACGATCGCCACCGCGCCGTGCGTCGCGCGCCGCAGATCGCCCAGCAGCGCGAGCATGTCGGGGCGCACGAGCACGCCGTCGGGCGTGGGCGCGAGATCGACGAGCGTGCCGTCGAAGTCGAAGAAAAATGCCGTCTTGTCGAACGGCAATTCAACCGGAAGTTCTTGCGCAGGTTCTTGCATTACGTTCGTTTCGTCCCTCGGCACGTCGGCCGGGTAAGCGTGAGGCGCACTGGCGCCCGCCGGGCAGAGTGTGCGCATCTTACCGCGCCTCACTTCAATTTTCGAGAAAGTAAGCCTATAGGGCCGTTTTTGGGGCCTAACCGGGGCTAACCACGCCCATTTGAGCCGGTTTCGGCATCCGGCTTCTGGCCACCGCTTCTGTCGATTTTGACGCCGATACACCGCGCGGCCATTGATGCGACAAATTGCCCCTAAACCTGGTCATAACAGCCTGTCTGCGACTGCCTGTGCCCAATTTTGCTACAGTCCACCGACATGCCGCAGCCAGCCGCGCTGCCTGGCCAAGAATTCGAGCCCATTCGAGCCGCCGAGACAGCCCTTGCTTGCCACCGTTGCCGTGTTGCCATTCCAGCGCTTTATCCGCTGCCTGCGCCTTCTCCGCCAGCGGATCGGGGCTGGCATCGGCGCCTGGCTCGCGGTGATCGCCGGCACAACGCTGCTGCTGGGCGCCTGCTCGCAGCCCGCCGCACCCTGGCAGCTCACCAATGTCAGCGGCCATCTGCCCGACCTCGACTTCACGCTCACCGCCGACAACGGCCAGCCGATGCGCGCCGCCAATCTGCATGGCAACACCACGCTCGTCTATTTCGGCTACACGCATTGTCCCGATGTCTGCCCGGAAACCATGGCGCGGCTGATGCAGGTACTAGCAAAACTCGGCCCCGACGCGCAGCACGTGCGCATTCTCTTTATCAGCGTCGATCCGGCGCGCGACACGCCGCAGGCGCTGCACGCCTATGTGGGCGCGTTCGATGCGCAGCACGCGCTGGGTCTGACCGGCAGCGACGCGCAGGTCGAATCGCTCGCGAAGCGCTACCGCGTGGCCTATCAGATGGAGAAACGCGATCCCGACGGCAGTTATGAAGTCACGCACAGCTCGGCCGTCTATGTGTTCGACGCGCAAGGCCGCGCACGCCTGCTGGCCACCGACAAGGACACGCCGGACGCCATCGCGCATGATGTGCGTCGCGTGATCGACGCCGCGAGCTGAGCGCTTCACAGCACGCTTTAACCGAAACGATTTCCCGCACCACCCGCAACAGGAACTGCCATGACGATGAAACTGAAATCCCTCACAGCCTCGCTCGGCTGCGCCCTCGCCTGCACGTTCGCCGCTTTCGCGCCTTCGGCCCAGGCGGCTGGCGCGGCGCTCAGCGCGCAGAACGCGTGGGTCCGCTGGCTGCCGAACGATCTGCCGGCCGCGGGCTACGTGACGCTGAAGAACGACGGCGATCAGCCAGTCGATCTCGTCGATGTGTCGAGCGACGACTACGGCATGGTGATGCTGCATCAGACCGTGTCGAACGGCTCGACGCAGAAGATGGTGATGGTGCACAAGGCGACGGTGCCCGCGCACGGCACGCTCGCGATCGCACCGGGCGGCTATCACCTGATGCTGGAGCACGCGAAGCACAAGGTTGCGCCGGGCGATACGGTGCATCTGAAGCTGCAATTCTCGGATGGCGCGACGCTCGACACGCCGTTCGCAGTGAAGCCGCCGTCGCAGCAGTAAGCGAATCGGCGCACGCGCGATGAACCCGCACGCATGAAAACGCGATGAACCTGCTCTACTGGCTCGATCCCTGGGAGCCGTCGCCCACGGTCGTGATCGCCATCGCCGTGGCGGCGATCCTCTTCGTGCGCGGCCAGCGTCACGCGCGCGTTACGCTCGCGCGGCGCATTGCGTTCTGGTTCGGCCTGAGCGCGCTGTATATCGCGCTGCACACGCGGCTCGATTATTTTTTCGAGCATGAGTTCTTCATGCACCGCGCGCAGCATCTCGTGCTGCATCACCTCGGGCCGTTCTTTATCGCGCTGTCCTATCCGGGCGCGGCGCTACGCGCGGGCATTCCGTTCCGATGGCGGCAGCGCTTCGTGCGCCCCGCTCTCGCGGCGCGGCCAGTGCGCATGGTGCTCGACATCGTCATGCATCCGGTCGTGGCCGTGACGCTCTTTGTCGGGCTGATTTATTTCTGGCTGCTCTCGCCGATCCACTTCATCGCGATGCTCGACTGGCGTCTGTATCGCGTCATGAACTGGAGCATGGTGATCGACGGGCTGCTGTTCTGGTGGCTCGTGCTCGACCCGCGGCCCGCGCCGCCCGCGCGGCTGGCGCCTGGCAAGCGCGTGCTGGTGGTGATCGCGGCGATTCCGCCGCAGATCGTGCTCGGCGCGTTTATCTTTTTTACTTCGCACGAGCTATATCCGATCTACTCGATCTGCGGACGCGCCTTCACCTGGCTTTCGCCTATGCGCGATCAACAGATTGGCGGACTGCTGCTGTGGATTCCTGGCTCGATGATGAGCGTGATCGGCGCGCTGCTCGCGCTGCGTCACTGGATGCGGCTTTCCGCGCGTGGACGCCTCAAGCGCGTTCAACGCGCTCAACGCGTCCAACCCGCCAGCGACCCGCGCCGGGACGCCTCAACGGCCACGCAGGCAGAACAACGCAGCTAGCTTATTCGGAGCGCATCCAGACGTGCGGGATGCCGTCTTCGTCGTGGATCTCCGAAACTGGCTTGAAACCGAACGCGCCGTAAAACTTCTGTAGATGCGCCTGCGCGTGCAGACGCATCGGCACGCCCGGCCATTGCTGCGCGATATGGCCGATCGCGCGTTCGAGCAGGCCGTTGCCCAGCTTGATGCCGCGAAAATTCTGCGATGTCACCACGCGGCCGATGCGCACGTCGGCGTCGTTTGCATCGGGCAGCAGCACGCGCAGATAGCCCGCGAGTTCACGCGCGCCGTTGCGCTCGCCCCAGGCGAACAGGTGCCAGGCATCGGCGTCGAGACCGTCGATATCGCCATAGACGCAGTTCTGCTCCACCACGAACACCGCCGAGCGCAGCGCCAGCATCGCGTAAACATCGCGTGCGCTGATGGCATCGAAGTGACGCCACTGCCACTCGAGTTGCGCCGCCGGCAATGCGGGCGAGTTGGCAAAGGACACGGCGGGAGACTGCGCAGTCATGGGATTTCCGTCAAAGCTGGCTGAAAGGTCGATTATGCCTTGCGGCACGAGCGGCCCACAAACGCGGACTTTGCGGATTCACTTGCGCCGCCGCGGGGTTTCGAACTTGCGCCAATACTCGAAAGGCTCCTCGTGCAGATCGATATCGAGTTCGACGATGCGGGCCTGCATGCGCTCCTGCGCATCGGCAATCGCACGGTTGTAGACAGCCGGTGCGATCTCTTCGAGAAAAAACCCCAGCAGCGCGCCCGCCGCGATATTGCCGATCGGCTCTTCCATGTTGGCGTCGAAGTAACGCTGGATCGACGCGATCGCGGCCGCGCGTGCGTCCTCGGAGAGTTCGATGGGCATGGCGGAATCCGGGTGGGAGAAGGTCCGGGTATTGTGCCCTGCTCGCTTTGTGCGGCGGACATTCGCAGCGCGATGAACAAGCGCACAAAAACCGCCGCAGAAAAAAGAAAAGCCACCCGAAGGTGGCTTGTCTTGTTCTACCTGGAGGCGCGAGCCGGAGTCGAACCGGCCTAAACGGCTTTGCAGGCCGCTGCATAACCGCTTTGCTATCGCGCCAGAAGCGGGCTGTTTGATGCGAATGCCTTTTGGCTCGCCAAACAAAAGGGGAAGCGCTGCTTCCCCTTTCTAAATGGAGCGGGAGACGAGGCTCGAACTCGCGACCTCAACCTTGGCAAGGTTGCGCTCTACCAACTGAGCTACTCCCGCATAACCTACCGTACTGCTTTTCCTGCCTGGCACCTCGTTTCACATTTCTGCAAAACGCTGCACCTTAATATGGAGCGGGAGACGAGGCTCGAACTCGCGACCTCAACCTTGGCAAGGTTGCGCTCTACCAACTGAGCTACTCCCGCATGGGTTACTGCTTTTTACTGCTTCACCGTTGATTTGCCACTTATCTTCGACTATCTCCACCGCATCTGCTTCGTTTGCTGCTTGTCGTGCAGCGGAGAAGTGAGATTATGTAGAACCCGCTTCATCCTGTCAACACCTTCGCACGAACTTTTTGAAAAAAGATTGGCGGGGAGGTGAATCAACGTACCTGAAAGCCCCGCCAGACGTGCGTTACAGCGCGAAAATACCGGCCGAAAATATTTGCAGATGAATCTGCGCTTACAGACTGCCCCGCTCGCGGATCTGCGGCCACGCCAGTTTCATGTAGTAAAGCATCGACCAGATCGTCAGCACGGCGGCGACATAGATCAGCCAGGTGCCCCAGACGCGCGCGTCGAACAGCGTCGTGCCGCCGATCGTGAGCGGCGCGTAATACAGCAGCATGGGAATCGCCACCATCTGGCAGGCGGTCTTGAACTTGCCGAGCTGGTTCACGGCAACGCTACGCGATGCGCCGATCTGCGCCATCCATTCGCGCAGCGCGGAGATTGCGATCTCGCGGCCGACGATCACCAGCGCGATCACCGCGTCGAGTCGTTGCAGGTGCACGAGCACGAGCAACGCGGCGGTCACCATGAGTTTGTCGGCGACCGGATCGAGGAAGGCGCCGAACGACGAGGTCTGATTCCATTTGCGCGCGAGAAAGCCGTCGAACCAGTCGGTCAGTGCGGCCAGCACGAAAATCAGCATGGCCGACATGTTCGCCTGCATCGGGCTCAGCATTGTCTGCGGCAGATAGAACACGCCAACCACGAGCGGAATCAGCACGATCCGCAGCCACGTCAGGAGAATCGGGATATTGAACGGCATCGTGTGGCGCAGTCTGTCAGGGGGAGATTGCAATTATGGGAGATGCAATTGTGCCGCGTCGCTGCACCTGCCACAAGCAAACGTAAGGAAGCAAGCGGGAAGCAGGCACGAAGCAGGCCGACGCGGCGCGCGGACATCAATGGAGTTGCTGGTAGATCTGCTCGGCGAGCGAGTGTGAAATGCCTTCGACGCTCGCCAGATCCTCGACACTCGCCGCCATCACGCCGCGCAGTCCGCCAAAGCGCGCCAGCAGACGTTGACGGCGTTTCGCGCCCACGCCTTCGAGTTCTTCGAGTCGCGAGGTCTGCCGCGTCTTGCCGCGCTTGGCGCGCATGCCGGTGATCGCGAAACGGTGCGCCTCGTCGCGGATCTGCGCGACCAGCATCAGCGCTGCGCTTTCCTTGCCGAGTTCGAGCGGCGTGCGGCCATCGGCGAACACCAGCGTTTCGAGGCCCACCTTGCGCCCTTCGCCCTTGGCCACGCCCACGAGCATGGCAGGGTCGAGTCCGAGTTCGTCGAAGACCTGACGCGCGATTTCGACCTGCCCCTTGCCGCCGTCGATCAGCACGATATGCGGCAGCGTGCCGCCCGCGGCGACCGGTTCCGCGCCATCGCCGCTCACCGAGGAATCGGACGGATCGGCGCCTTCGGCCTGCAGCGTCTGCGCTTCGTCGGCTTCGTTGCGCGCGGCCTGCGCGACCATTTTCTCGTAGCGGCGCGTGAGCACCTGACGCATGGCCGCGTAATCGTCGCCGCCGGTGATGCCGGTGATGTTGTAGCGCCGGTACTCGCTCGACTGCATCTTGTGATGGTGATAGACCACGCACGACGCCTGGGTCGCCTCGCCCATCGTATGGCTGATGTCGAAACACTCGATGCGCAGATGCGCGAGATCGTCGAGTTCGAGCCCAAGCAACTGTGCAAGCGTGCGTGTGCGCGCCTGCTGCGAGCCTTGTTCGGAAAGCAGACGGGCGAGCGCCAGGCGCGCGTTCTGTTCGGCCATCGCGAGCCACGCGCGCTTCTGTCCTTGCGGCTGGCGCAGCAGCACGACCTTGTGGCCGGCCTGCCCGGACAGCACATCGACGAGTTCGCGGTTCGCGGGCGGATGGCTCACCACCAGCACCGGCGGCACGCGATTGCCGAAGTAATGCTGCGCGATGAACGCGTCGAGCACTTCGGATTCGATGCCGCCAGCGCGCGATTTGCGCGTGGACGACTTCGGTGCGGCGGCGGCGGCTTCCATTTCTTCTGCGCCCTGGGCGTCCGATGCGTCCGAAACTTCACCGCCCTGCGCGACTTCATCGTCGAGATCGGCAGCGATGGCGAGCGGATCGGGCACCTCGGTGTCTTCGGCAGCCGCTTCTTCAGCCGCTTCTTCGGCTTCGGCTCGCGCTGCTGCGCCTTCCACCAGCGCCTTGCGCGCCAGCGACGGCAAGGACTTCAGCGCCGCGGCCGCCACCACCGTGTCAGCGCCGATCTCTTCGGCCACGCCGCCTTCGTCGTCGGTGAGCGCACGCTCGACGTGCGCCGGGAAATACGCCTTGTCGCCCAGATGCCGGCCGCCGCGCACCATCGCCAGATTCACGCAGACGCGCCCGCCCAGCGCCACGACCGCGAGAATATCGACGTCGCTATCGCTGCCGGTCTCGATCGCCTGCTGATGCAGCACGGTCGACAGCGAACTCATCTGGTTGCGCACCGCCGCGGCCTGCTCGAACTTCAGTTCGCTGGCGAACGCGTGCATCTTGGTCTCCAGCTCCTTCATCACTTCGCCCTGGCGGCCCAGCAGAAAACGCGACGCATTGCTCACATCGCGCGCGTAATCCTCCGCGCTGATCGCGCCCACGCACGGCGCCGTGCAACGCGCGATCTGATGCAGCAGACAAGGCCGCGTGCGGTTGTTGAACACCGAATCCTCGCAGGTGCGCAACTGGAACACGCGCTGCAGGATCTGGATGCTCTCGCGCACCGCGTAAGCGCTCGGGAACGGGCCGAAATACTGATTGTTGCGATCGACCGCGCCACGGTAGTACGCCATGCGCGGAAACTTGTGGCCGGTGAGCTTGAGGAACGGATAGGACTTGTCGTCGCGAAACAGAATGTTGTAACGCGGCGCGAGCGCCTTGATCAGGTTGTTTTCGAGCAGCAGCGCTTCGGCTTCGGAGCGCGTCACCGTGGTCTCGATACGCGCGATGCGCGTGACCATCATGGCGATGCGGGGCGAAAGCTGCGTCTTGTTGAAGTAGCTCGAGACACGCTTTTTCAGGTCGCGCGCCTTGCCCACATAGAGCACCGCGTTCTGCGCGTCGTAATAGCGATAGACGCCCGGCAGGTGCGGGAGCTGCGCGAGGACCTCTTTCGGGTCGAAAACGGCGGGTTCGGTGGAAGCGGTCATCCAGTGCGGGGCGTTCGGTGTCGGGCCGGTGGCAGGCCGGTATCAGGCCGGTATCAGGCCGATAACAGGCCAGTAGCAGGCGGGGGCGCGTCGATGGCACCCTTTGCCGCCTTCGCGACGCCGTCATGCCGGTGTCTGGAGGATAGCCCCCTCTCTTTCCAGAGAAGGGGCCCCCTAAGAACCGTACGTGCGACTTTCATCGCATACGGCTCCAATCTACGTTAATAGTTTCCTATTCAAAGTCCCGTCTCACCTGACCGGAACCGGCTTCGTTACAGCAAGATTACCAGCATGCACCCGTCGGTGGCAGTCAGGGTGGAGCAGTACCCGGTTGGAGAGCGCATCTGATCCGCCATACATCCGATATTCCAGATGATGGTCGTGCCAGCCCGTCTCGTCCGTTAAGGCACCATCACAGAGCGCACACACGCCGCCCTGCGACGAGTACAAGCGATACCACTGCTTCGGATAGCCTCTGGATTGCTCCATGCGCTTCTGCCGCAGCGTCTCACCGTACTGTTCCCATTCAGGATCAAAGGGGTTGAACTCCCGCTTCACCTTCTCCTGCCGCTTGATCACCGTGCTACTCAACGGGTACAGATCAAACAGCCCCTTACTACCGTCTTCGCGTACTTCGGGGGCAGCAAACACCCAATTCCGTTCACCCACCGAGTGGAAGTATTTCTGTTTCACCCATTGGGCGCCCTTCTTCGGATGTCGCCGTGTCGCCCACCGCCAGAGCCTCTGAAATACCTGGTGCTCCATGCGGTTGTACGCCTCTTTGGCAACTACGGGACTGTGATATTGCGCCCAGCCACGTAGCATTGGATTCAGCTTGCGAATAAGGTCCGCCTGCTTCATCGTCTTGTTGCCGCTGATCGTTTCCGCCACCTTGCGATAGAACACTTTCACGTTCTTCTTGCTCGGTTTGATGAGCAGCTTTCCCGAATATTTTCGGAAATTCCACCCAAGGAAATCGAAGCCGTTGCCAATGTGGGTAATCCGCGTTTTTTCCTCCGATAGTTGCAGTCCCCGGTTTGCAAGGAATGCTTCCACCCAAGGTCTGATTTCGCTTTCGAGCATCTCTTTTGAAGAGCCGGTGATCACGAAATCATCCGCGTATCGCACCACGTGAACTTTAAGCTTCGCAGATTTCACGATCCCAAACTTAGCACCGAGGTGCTGAATCAAGGCCCGCTCCAACCCGTTCAACGCAATGTTTGCCAATGTTGGGGAAATGATGCCCCCCTGAGGCGTTCCGGCTTCTGTCGCCTGATACCGGCCCTGATACAACAGACCGGATTTCAACCACTTCCGCAAAATCACCCTATCCATAGGGACATGGTGTTCCAGCCAGTCGTGACTGATATGGTCAAAGCACCCCCTTATGTCCGCCTCTAATACCCATTGGGACGAAGCCTTTCTGGATAGAGAAACAAACAACTGGGCCATAGCGTCAGCCGTCGAACGATTTCTCCTGAACCCGTATGAGTTCGGGTCGCCCGTTGTTTCTGCTACGGGCTCGAGGGCCAGTAGGTAAAGGGCCTGCATCGCCCTGTCCCGCATGGTAGGAATGCCCAGCGGGCGCTGCTTACCATTAGCCTTCGGGATATAGATCCTCCGTAAAGGCAGGGGTCTGTATCCACGCCGCTTCAACCTGTCGACTGCTGCCAGCCGACTTTCAGGCGTTTCCCACAGTTCGCGATCGACTCCCGCCGTTCGCGCGCCAGTGTTCTGCGTAACACGTCGTACCGCATACAGCTTTGCGGACGTCGTGCGGGTCAACATTCGTTGCAGAGCTTTCACCCTGCGCCATTTGCCTTCCCGCGTCGCCTTCGCAATCCGAATCTGCATTCCCTTCACGTTCCGTTCAACTCGCCGCCAGTCAATGGCATGCCAGTCATCCGGCGCGTGGGAAAGCGCAGACTCATCCTTGCGGATCAGTTCTTCCATGCTGCTCTCCTACCAGAAAAAATAGAAATTTCCCCAGCAGGAGACGCATCTTTCCCCGACAGGGAGCAGATACGCCCCCCGCGGGGAAATATTTCAACGTAGTACGAACGAATCCGCACTACTCCAGTTTCAAGGGTCTATCAGCCGTCTTGCGACGGTAGACCAGACGGAAGTCTGCCCGCTTTCGCGTGGGGTGATGTCCCAACCCCTATGCCGCCCATTACAGGCAGCCATTCGCTTTCTCCGCCATCCCGTACCCGCATCGCCAACAGATCCCCTTACGGTTCCCCTGCCAGTCGACTTCGACTGGCGACGATACGGGCTTACCACGTTCCCTGACTGTCACACGACCGACTTAGGTCCTGCCTATTCCCCGGTGGCACTCCGATGACGCAGTCCAAATTCCAAGTGGACTGACCGGCCACACGCCGTTTTGGCTGAAGCCCAGCAGCATTTGGCTCCACACTCGTAACGAGGTTTATCAGCAGTTCACTTTCATTGACCATATCGGTCAGCCTAGCTCTTGGACCGTCGCTGCTGACGGTCTTCCAAGTAAGTGCCTCACGGCGCCAACTTGCCCGAAATATCCGGGGGCTACATTGTCAGAAGAGCTTCACACCCCACCGTTACCAGTGGCGCATGTCTTCCTAGGCTACATTTGGTCATACAAACGGTTCGCTGCTGCGCTCATGTAAGCCGCAGATGAACAATGACAGGCAGAGCTTTCCTTCAGAGCGTCACTATGTGCAGATTTGGGCACGAGTCATCACAGCCCGACCAAATGGTGGCTGAGAAACCTGCGCTATTTTCTTTTTAGCGTCGAAATAATTCGTAACGAAACCCCTGACGGGATGTCGCACGCACACAACACTTTCTGCATTAATTCAGCGTCTTGAACCATCCAACCGAAGTCGAACGGCAAGTCACTGGCAAGCACCTCCCAACTTTTGCACCCCCGATATAAGACCGGAAGTGCCGCTGGAAAGCCTCGCGGCTCCTTACGTGATGCCACTTTTGGAGATGTGACGCTCTCACACGAAGGGTGTCGTGTCGCACTAGAATCGCAAGTTTAGATCATTCCGCGTGGCCCCGAACCCGCCGCCCGGCCTGCCCGTCTGTCGCTGCAAGGCCGCGCTGCTATTCGAACGCTCCCGGACAACCTGGTCGCGCTGTGTGCTGCGACCGCGCCCCCACTCTCCATCGCGCGCTATCCCGCCACCATGCCCCACGATTCACGCCCGCCCGCCGCAGCAGGCCACGACCACGCGCCAACCGGCTCGACGCCGCGCATCGCCTGCGACCTCTTTTGCGCGGTGATCGATAATTTCGGCGACATCGGCGTGTGCTGGCGCCTCGCGCGTCAGCTTGCGCACGAGCACGACTGGGAAGTGCGCCTGTTCGTCGACGATCTGCAGTCTTTCCAGCGCCTCTGTCCCGCGCTCGATCCGCAGCGCCTGACGCAGCGTGTCGAAGGCGTCGTGGTCGAGCACTGGCACGAGCCCACGCATGCCGGCGAAACGCTGAGCATCGCCGATGTGGTGATCGAAGCATTCGCCTGCGAACTGCCGCCCGTCTATATCGCGGCGATGGCGCAGCGCGAGCGCAAGCCGGTCTGGTTCAATCTCGACTATCTGAGCGCCGAAGACTGGGTCGCGGATTTCCATCTGCGTCCGTCGCCGCACCCGCGTTATCCGCTGCTCAAGCACTTCTTCTTTCCGGGACTCGGCAAGGGTACGGGCGGCGTTTTGAAGGAACGCGATCTGGATGCGGCGCGCGCCGCGTTCGAAGTGTCGCCGCAAGCGCGCGCCGCGTGGTGGCAAAGCACGACCGGCGGCCCGCCGCCCGCCGCCGACGCCACCGTGATCTCGCTCTTCGCCTATGAAAACCCGGCCGTGGACGCGCTGCTCGAACAATGGCGCGACAGCCCCACGCCGATCGTCCTGCTGGTGCCGCAAGGCCGCATCTCGGGCGCACTGGCGCGCTTTTTCGGCGTCGATGCCTTCGCTGCCGGCGCGCGCGCCGAGCGCGGTTCGCTCACCGCGCACGGTCTCGCATTCACGGAGCAACGCGGCTACGACGCCCTGCTGTGGGCCAGCGATCTGAATTTCGTGCGCGGCGAGGATTCCTTCGTGCGCGCGCAATGGGCTGCGCGCCCGTTCGTCTGGCACATCTACCCGCAATCCGACGACGCCCATCTGCCCAAACTCGACGCCGCCCTCGCCCACTACGCCAGCACGCTCGACGATGCGCCGCGCCGCGCGCTCGAACGCTTCTGGCACGCGTGGAACGGCAACGGCGCAACCGAAGCGCAGCCAGGCGGCGGCAAAGCGTCCGAAGCGATGGCGAACTGGAGCGAATTTGCTGAGCACTTGCCGGCCTTCAAGGCCCGTGCACAGGCGTGGGCGCGCGAACTCGCGCAGGCCGGCGATCTCGCTGGAAATCTAGCCGGATTCGCAAAAACTCAGTTAAAATAAGCGGTTACCCGACGGCAGCCGTCTCAAGCGCTTCGATGTTTCTAACCGCGTTTGCAATCCGCCGTTCTCACCCCAATACGCGGGCAGCAGTACGAGAACGGCCGGCGCGGACACTCGAATCGCTTGCGACGTTTGCCGTTGCGCACACTCGAAGCTATTTAAATCTGGACAGGACAGTTTTTTATGAAGACCGCACAGGAACTCCGCGTCGGCAACGTCGTCATGATCGGCAGCGACGCCATGGTCGTGCAGAAGGCCGAGTACAACAAGTCGGGCCGTAACTCCGCCGTCGTGAAGATGAAGTTCAAGAACCTGCTGAGCGGCGCAGGCATGGAAACCGTGTACAAGGCCGACGACAAGTTCGAAGTCGTGGTGCTCGAGCGCAAGGAAGTGACCTACTCGTACTTCGCTGACCCGATGTACGTGTTCATGGACGCCGACTACAACCAGTACGAAGTCGAAGGCGAGATGATGGGCGACGCCCTGAACTACCTCGAAGACGGCATGGCTTGCGAAGTCGTGTTCTACAACGAGAAGGCCATCTCGGTCGAACTGCCGACCGTGCTCGTGCGCGAAATCATCTACACGGAACCGGCTGTCAAGGGCGACACGTCGTCGGGCAAGGTTCTGAAGAACGCCAAGCTGCAAACCGGCTTCGAACTGCAAGTGCCGCTGTTCTGCAACATCGGCGACAAGATCGAAATCGACACGCGTACCAACGAGTACCGTAGCCGCGCCTAAGCCCAAACGGCGCTTTTATGCGCCGTGCGGCCGCGCGAGCACCGCTGCCGTGCGATTTTCCATGCGTGGCGGATGCAATCGTAAAAGCGCCCCTCGGGGCGCTTTTTCTTTTTTTCCCGAGCGTGTATGTTTGTGACTTCATGGGAAAACCTTACCGGTTTTGCGCACGCGCAAAATAGCCGCAGCTTGCTGCGGTAAGGCGAGGTGCTCATGGCATGGTTCCTGCTGGCTTCGTTTTAAGATAGCGCGCAAGCGCCCTTCCACCGAAACCAGGAGAGACTCGATGAACAACGACATCGCTGAAGGCAAGTGGAAGCAGTTGATCGGCAAGGCCAAGGCCGCGTGGGGCGAGTTGACAGACGACGAACTCACCAAGGCCGAAGGACGCGCGGATCGGCTGGCGGGACTGATCCAGGAACGTTACGGCAAGACGCGTGACGAAGCGGAGCAGGAAGTGAAGCGCTGGTTTGACGCGCACCGGCCGTTCGACGACTGAAACATCGGCGTCGATCGATATCCGGGCGTGAATTAACGCGGTCCGCGGCGACGAGTTCGAAGCTCGAACCGGTCGCCGACGGACTTGCAGAAGCATTGGGGGTAGGACAGACCGAACGCCGCGAGCCTTGAACTTCGCGGCGAATCGGGGCTGCGCGCAGGCATGGCGCGGCGGTACGCAGGCGCTTCAAACGAAAAACGATGCGAAGAACGCCGCGGCCGCAGCAGCTTGCCACGCGACAATCTGGGGAGGACCGGAGCTGAACAATCTGATTCGAGACACGCAGGTGATCTCGGTGACCACTTCCGTATCGTGCCGCGCCCTGGCGCGCCGTCACGTTGCGCCTGTCGCCTGGCGACCGGGCTGCGCGCGCCGTCGCGCCGCTCCGGCCGTCATGCGCCCCGCTTCACGCCTGCTTCACGCCCATCGGTAAGCCGCTTCCGCCATGCCACATGCCCTGATTGTCGAAGACGATCCCAATAGCCTGTCCGGCCTTTCCGCCATCCTGGCCGCCGACGGTTTTTCCGTCGATACGGCCGCCACCCTCGCCGATGCGCGCGCCGCCCTCGCGCGTTTCATCCCCGACGTCGTACTCGTCGACCTGAACCTGCCCGACGGCAGCGGCCTCGAATTGCTGCCCCACCTGCCGGCGCAGCCGCCCGGCGGCGCGCTGCCCGTGATCGTGATGACCGGCAACGCAACGGTCGAAAGCGCGATCGAAGGTCTGCGCCACGGCATCTGGGACTATCTGCTCAAGCCGGTCAACATTCCGCGCCTGCGCAGCCTGCTCGCGCGCATTCCGCGCCCCTACGAGCTGACCGAGGAAGTCCGCACGCTGCGCGAAAGCCTGCGCCTGCTCGGCCGCTTCGGACCTATGCTCGGGCGCAGCAGCGCGATCCAGCACGTCTACGACGCCATCGAACAACTCGCGCCCACCGAATCGGCGATCCTCGTGCACGGCGAGCCCGGCACCGGCAAGGAAGTCGCGGCCCGCACGCTGCATCAGCTGAGCCGCCGCCGCAAGGGACCGTTCGTGCTGTGCGACGCGCGTGCGCTCGCGGCCGAGGCCGCCAGCGGCCGGCCGCTCGCCAGCATCCTGTTCGGCCACGAGCGCGGCGCGTTCAGCGGCGCCGAGCAGCGCGAGCCGGGTCTGGTCGATCACGCCAGCGGCGGCACGCTCTTTATCGACGAACTCACCGACCTGCCGCGCATGCAGCAGGAAGCGCTGTTGCGCGCGCTCGACTCGCAGACCTTCATGCGCGTGGGCGGCAGCAGCGAAGTGGGCACGGATTTCCGTCTGATCGCGGCCACGCGCGCGGTGCCGCGCGACGCGGTCCAGCAAGGCATGCTGCACGAAGACCTGTGGCTGCGACTCGACGCCGCGGCGCTGCAACTGCCGCCGCTGCGCGAGCGCGAGGAAGACGCGGCGCTGCTGGCCGCCGCCTGCGTCGACGAACTGAATCTGGAAGCGCATACGCGCGGCCTCACCGGCACGACGCGTCTGGTGGCACCCTCCTTCGTGCGCGAATGTCTGGCTTACGACTGGCCGGGCAACGTGCGCGAATTGCAGGAGCGCGTGAAGCGCGCGTGGCACGCTTCGGGCGACATCCTCGAAACGCTGCAGGCCGAGGAAAGCAGCGGCGCCTCCACGCGCGACATGAACGGCGGTCGCGTGCAGGTGACGGTGGGCACGCCGCTCGCCGATGTCGAGGAAATGCTGATCCGCGCCACGCTCGATGCGGTGGGCGGCACGCGCCATCGTGCGGCGTCGCTGCTCGGCATCAGTCCGAAGACGCTCTACAACAAGCTCCAGCGCATGCGGCTGAATTAATCTTCAGCGCGTCCGGGACGTAAAAAAACGGCGGCCCCTTCGATACCGAAGGGGCCGCCG
Source organism: Paraburkholderia sp. J69-1 (assembly GCF_905220255.1). Classification (NCBI taxonomy): domain Bacteria; kingdom Pseudomonadati; phylum Pseudomonadota; class Betaproteobacteria; order Burkholderiales; family Burkholderiaceae; genus Paraburkholderia; species Paraburkholderia sp. J69-1. Next base: position 40,545 of record NZ_CAJMZG010000025.1, read on the forward strand.
TTCTGCTTTCAGCTAACTGCCGGATCCGCTTAAGGCAATACGCTGCGCAGCAAGGCCTGCGCCGACAGATACGCCGGATCGGCGACCATCTTGTCCCAGCGCATCGCCTTGCCGCGCCCGCGCATCCTGGCGATGCGTCGGGCCGATGCCTTACGCTCGCGCGACGGCTCTTCGCTGCGCAGCGCGTCGAGCACCTTCTCGGCCTCGTGCGGCTGGTTGCAGATCAGCACCATGTCGCAGCCCGCTTCCAGCGCGGCGCGCGCGCCTTCGGTCAACGTGCCGCCCTGGCGCGCGGCTTCCATCGACAGATCGTCGCTGAAAATCGCGCCCGGGAAGCGCAGGCGCCCGCGCAGGATTTCCTGCACCCAGATGCGCGAGAAACCGGCCGGTTTGCTATCGACCTTCGGATAGATCACGTGCCCCGGCATCGCCGCCGCCAGCGACAGGCCGAGCCAGTCATACGGCTGCGCATCTTCGCCGAGGATCGATTCGAGCGGACGCTCGTCCACCGGCACCGCGACGTGCGAGTCGGCCGTCGCGAAACCGTGACCGGGGAAGTGCTTGCCGCAGTTCGCCATGCCGGCGAGCGCGAGGCCGTGATTCAGGCTCTTGGCGAGCATCGTGACGACGCGCGGATCGCGATGGAACGCGCGATCGCCCACCACCTTCGATTGCCCGTAGCCCAGATCGAGCACCGGCGTAAACGACAGGTCGATGCCGCAGGCGCGCAACTCGGCGGCGAGGATATAACCCACCGCGGTCGCCACCTTGGTCGCGAGCAGCACGTCCTTGTCCCACAGCGCGCCAAGGCGCCCCATCGCGGGCAGGACGGTGAAGCCGTCGGTGCGAAAACGCTGCACGCGGCCGCCTTCGTGATCGACGGCGATCAGCAGATCGTCGCGCACGGCGCGGATCGCATCGGTGAGCGCGACCAGTTGGGCGCGGTTTTCGTAGTGGCGCGCGAACAGGATCACGCCGCCGGTGGAAGGATGCGCGAGACGACGCACGTCGTCATCGTTGAGCGTCGTGCCGACCACGTCGAGCATGACCGGACCGGGAATTCGTTTCATCGATTGTTCGGGCATTAAGAGCACTTCATGGCCATACATCGAGGCCACATTGAAACCGCGCGCCATGCGCGCGGCGGGAGGGAAACCGGCGTGAAGCTCAGGCGCGCGGCTGGTCCGTTTCGGCGATCACGAACGAGACGGCATAGTCGCGCTCGTCGGTGATCGTCACCTGCGTGGTGATGCCGCGCTCCTCCAGCCAGAGCGCGAGCTCGCCCGAGGCGACCATGTACGGCTTGCCGCCGGGCGCGTTGAGCGTCTGCACGGCGCGCCAGGTCATCGGCATATGGATGCCCAGACCGATCGCCTTCGAAAACGCTTCCTTGGCGGAAAAGCGCGTGCACAGATACGCAAGGCCGCGCACTTCCGAACGGGCCTTGCGCGCGTGGTAGACCTTGAGTTCGTCGGGGCCGAGGATACGCTCGGCGAAGCGTCCGCCGGTGCGCTCCATCGTCGCCGCGACGCGGCTGATCTGGATGATGTCGGTGCCGATGCCGTAAATCGCCATGCGCTCCTCGTCCTTTGTTACGGTGTTTGAAGCAGCGTGCGCGCTTATTGACGCACTTATCGACGCGCTTATCGACGCACTCAAGCGCGCGCAGCCGCTACGCGCGCTGCAACCATGATCGCCTTCATTTCGCGCACGGCGTTCTCCCAGCCCGCGAAGATCGCATGCGCGACCACGGCGTGACCGATATTGAGTTCGTGGATGCCTTCGATCGCGGCGATCTGCTGCACGTTGGTGTAGTGCAGGCCGTGACCCGCGTTGACCTTGATGCCCAGCGCGACGCCACAGTTCACGCCCGCCACCACGCGCTCGTATTCGCGCTGCTGTTCGGCGGCTTCGTGCGCTTCGGCGTAACGGCCCGTGTGCAGTTCGATCACCGGAGCGCCGGCGGCCTGCGCGGCGCGGATCTGCGTTTCGTCCGCATCGATGAAGAGCGAGACGCGGATGCCCGCATCGGCCAGTTGACGGCAAGCCGCCGACACGGCCTCGAACTGCCCGGCCACGTCCAGACCGCCTTCGGTCGTCAGCTCGGCGCGCTTTTCGGGCACGAGGCAGACGTCGTGCGGCTTGATCTCGCAGGCGATGTCGAGCATTTCGGCCGTCACCGCGCATTCGAGATTCATGCGCGTCTTGAGCAGCGGGCGCAGCTTGCGCACGTCGGCATCGACGATATGGCGGCGATCCTCGCGCAGATGCAGCGTGATCGCATCGGCGCCCGCTTCTTCGGCGAGCAGCGCCGCGCGGATCGGATCGGGATAAGTCGTGCCGCGCGCGTTACGCAGCGTGGCGACGTGGTCGATGTTGATGCCGAGGTCGATCACGTTGGGCGAAGTCAGGAAGAAGCTCATAGGTTCTGCAGGTCGATCAGGATCTGGCGCGTCGCGAGCGGCGTGCCGCCAAGGTAAGTGTTCAGCAGGAAACGCATCAGCGCCTTGCTCTGCGCGACGGTCTGGGGACGATGGTAATCGTCCTCTTCCATGTCGAGCAACGTCTGGCCCGACAGCACGGGCCATTGCGCGGGCCATTCGTCCGAGGCCTCGCGCACGCCGCGCTCGGGATCGAACACGTAGCGGCCTTCGGCCACCACGGTCCTGCGATTGACGGTGCGGTTGAGCGCCAGCGCGTAGCCGGTGTCGCGTAGCAGCACGCGCTCGAACGAACGCAGCACCTGGACGGGCGGCAGATCGTGCGCGAGGCGCGTCAGCGTGACGACGTAGTGATTGAAAAGCGCGGGATGCGGGTCTTCGCGGGCGAGAAACTTCACGAGCAATTCGTTGACGTAAAACCCGCAGAGCAGCGCGTCGCCCACGAGCGGCAACATGCCGCCGACCCATTCGGCGCCGGTGAGCGTGCGCACTTCGCCTTTGCCGGTCCAGTTCAGCGTGAGCGGCTGGAAGGTCTGCAGCACGCCGCGCAGCGCCGAGTGCGGACGCTTCGCGCCCTTCGCGACCAGCGCGACGCGGCCATGATCGCGCGACAGCACGTCGATGATGAGACTGGTTTCGCGATACGGATAGCTGTGCAGCACGAAGGCCGGCTGCTCGCTCACGCGATAGTCGGATGCCGTGCTGCGCGAGGCGCGCGGCAATTGCGAGCGTGCGGTGGTTTTGCGCGGCGTGGCGCGGCGTTCGAGCGTGGCGTCGGCGCCTTCGCTCATGTCGCGCTCGCTCGATGCAGGCGAGCGCGCGCGGCGGCTGCGCGTGCCGCTGTTGCCGCTGGTGCCGCCGATGCTGCTATTGGCACCCGAGCTGTTTGAACTCCCCGAGCGCCGTGCGCGTGCCGCGCCGGCGCCGGGCGATTCGAAATCGGCGTCGTCGGCGCTCGCGTCGGGCGCGGACCAGTCGTCGTTCAGGGTTCCGGCTTCGCCGTCACTCATGCCCGCTCACTCGCACCTTGAGATTGCTGTCGCTGGATTGCGTTCTGGGATGAACGGACTACGCGTTACTCGTAGCCGTACGCGCGCAGGCCGGCTTCGTTATCGGCCCAGCCGCTCTTCACCTTCACGAAGGTTTCGAGATACACCGGACCGTCGAAGAGCTTTTCCATGTCGAGGCGCGCTTCGGTGCTGATCTGCTTGAGCTTGCTGCCCTTCTGGCCGATCACCATGGCCTTCTGGGTATCGCGCTCGACCAGGATCGTCGCGAAGATGCGGCGCAGACGCCCTTCCTGTTCGAATTTTTCGATGACCACGGTGCTTGTGTACGGCAATTCGTCGCCGGTCCAGCGGAACACCTTTTCGCGCAGGATTTCAGCGGCGAGGAAACGCTCGCTGCGGTCGGTCAGATCGTCTTCGCCGTAGATCGGCTCACCTTCCGGCAGATACGGCTTGAGCACCGCCAGCAGACGCTTGATGTCGTCGTTATTCTTCGCCGACAGCGGCACGATCTCGCGGAATTCGCGCTGCTTCTGCACTTCCTCGATAAACGGATAAAGCGTGGCCTTGTCCTTCACGCAATCGATCTTGTTGGCGATCAGGATCGTGGGCGCGCCCGGCGGAATCAGGTCGAGCACCTTTTGATCGTCGGGACCGAACTTGCCTGCTTCGATCACGAACAGCACGGCATCGACGGAACTCAGCGTCGAGGTCACGGCGCGGTTCAGCGAACGATTGAGCGCCGTGCTGTGGCGCGTCTGGAAGCCCGGCGTATCGACGAAAATATACTGCGCGTCTTCGGTCGTATTGATGCCGGTGATGCGGTGGCGCGTGGTCTGCGCCTTGCGCGAGGTGATGCTGATCTTCTGGCCGACGAGTGCGTTCATCAGCGTTGATTTGCCGACGTTCGGACGGCCGACGATCGCGACCATGCCGCAGCGGAAACCGGCAGGAGTGGAAATAGGTGCGTTCATGATCGGACCGGAGAAATAAAGCGGGGCGCGCGTGGTTCGCGCGCCCGGGTGGAATCAGTGGCCGGCGTCGGCGGCGCGCACGGGAACGGCCGCGCCGATTTCGGCGCTGGCCTCGGCGGAGCCGGAGGATGCGTTGGACGACGCCTTGTCGTCTTGTGAATCGTGACTGCCGTGTTGCCCGTGCTGGCTATCGCGGTTGCGCGAGGTGCGCGGCGCGATCGAAGCGGCGGACGGCACAGCGTCGAATTTGTCGGCAGCGGGCTTTTCAAGAATAGCGCGTTCTGGCTTTTCAGCGCCCCGCTCTGCTGCCTTCTCCTGCACGTGCGCGGCGCGGATCACCGCGAGCGGCGCCGTTTCGGCAGGATTGGCGCCCGCAGCGGCCGCCGCAGCGGCGCCTGCAACCGTGGTCGGACGCTCGCCGCGCCCACGGCGTTCCGGCGCGCGCAGATCGAGCGCGCCTTGCACGCCCGTTACGCCCGGCACGACGTCGATTTCGGCTTTCGGTGCGCGCGCGCCTTTCGAGCGGCGCGGCTTGGCGACCAGCGCGGGCGCGGCAGCCATCACCTCGTCGAGCGCCTTCTTCGCGGCGGCCTGTTCAGCCGCGCGACGGCTTGCGCCCGAGCCCGCAACCTTCACGTCGAGCTTGGGCACCGTGCATTCGACTTCGAACTGCTGATTGTGCGCCGCACCATGCGTTGCGACCACCGTATAGGTGGGCAGCGCAATCTTGTGACCTTGCAGATATTCCTGCAGCAGCGTCTTGGCGTCCTTGCCGAGCGTGCGCGGGTCGATGTGATCGAGGATCGGCACGTACAGGCGCTTGATGACCGTCTGCGCGGCGTCGAAGCCGCCATCGAGGAAGATCGCGCCGAAGATTGCTTCGAGCGCATCCGCGAGAATCGACGGACGGCGGAAACCGCCGCTGCGCAATTCGCCCTCGCCCAGACGCAGGCCATCGGCAATATTCAGGGCCTGAGCAATCTCGTACAGCGACTGCTGTTTGACCAGATTTGCGCGTACGCGCGAAAGATCGCCTTCGTCCAGCTTGCCAAAACGTTGGAACAATAGGGCAGCCACCGCGCAATTCAGAACCGAATCACCGAGGAATTCGAGGCGTTCGTTATGCGTGGCACTATGACTGCGGTGGGTGAGAGCCTGGCGCAACAATTCCGCATTGCGAAATTCATAGCGCAGCCGGCTTTCCAACGGAGATTGGGGCATGGGGAGAGTATAACGCGCCCGCCGCCCCCGGCGAAAACGCGGGGCGGCGGGCGAAAAACCGTGATGAAGCGGCGTTGCCGCGGGTTCTTCAAGTAGCGCGCGAAGATGCGTTGCGCGTAGCAGTCACGCTGCACGCGCAGATCGCATCCTGCGTTACTCGAACGAACCGATGCGCTTCAGGCTGCTGAAGTTCATCCAGATGAAGAACGCGCGACCGACAACGTTCGCGTCGGGCACGAAGCCCCAGTAGCGGCTGTCCGCGCTGTTGTCGCGATTGTCGCCCATCATGAAGTAGTGGCCTGCGGGCACCTTGCAGATCACACCGCGTGCGTTGTACTGGCAGTTGTCGCGATACGGATAATCATCCGCGCCGACGACGAACGGCGGCACCGCCGGGTTGTTCAGGATGTTGTTCTTGCGGCCGTTGCCGAGATCTTCCGTGAACTGCTTCGCGTAACCGATGCGCTCTTCGTCGAAGAAGTCGGCTTGCGGCGTTTCAGGCACCGGCTGGCCGTTGATCGTGAGCTGCTTGTCCTGATATGCAACCACATCGCCCGGCAGACCGATCACACGCTTGATGTAATCGACCGACTCGTCCTTCGGATAGCGGAACACCACCACGTCGCCGCGCTCGAGCGCACGGCCCTGCGTGATCTTCGTGTTGGTGATCGGCAGGCGAATGCCGTATTCGAATTTGTTCACGAGGATGAAGTCGCCCACCAGCAGCGTCGGCACCATCGAACCCGAGGGAATCTTGAACGGCTCGACGACGAACGAACGCACGAGGAACACGACCAGGATGACCGGGAAGAAGCTCGCCGTGTATTCGAGCCACCACGGCTGACGCAGCTTTTCGTTACGCAGGTTCTGGCGCGTAACCGGTGCGTTTTCGTCGGCGAAACGCTCGCCTACGCGTTCCTGCTGCCGGTCGAACTCGGCGACCGCCGCATCGGCGGCGAGGCGCCGGCGCGGCATGAAAACCAGCTTGTCTGCAACCCACGCGATGCCCGTCAAGATGACGAGCACAAAAAGGATCAGCGCAAAATTCATGTAGTGGTCCGTTGTTCGGGCTTATTTGTCTTCGACGCGCAGAATCGCAAGGAACGCTTCCTGCGGAATTTCCACAGTACCCACCTGCTTCATCCGCTTCTTGCCTTCTTTCTGCTTTTCGAGGAGCTTCTTCTTACGCGAGATGTCGCCGCCATAACACTTGGCCAGCACGTTCTTGCGCAATGCCTTGATGTTTTCACGCGCGATGATGTGCGCGCCGATCGCGGCCTGGATCGCCACGTCGTACATCTGGCGCGGAATGATTTCGCGCATCTTCGCCGCCACTTCGCGGCCGCGGTATTGCGACTGCGAACGGTGCACGATGATGGACAGCGCATCGACCTTTTCGCTGTTGATCAGCATGTCGACCTTCACGACGTCCGCGTTGCGGTATTCCTTGAACTCGTAGTCCATCGACGCATAGCCGCGCGACACCGACTTCAGACGATCGAAGAAGTCGAGCACGATTTCCGCCATCGGGATTTCGTACGTGAGCTGCACCTGACGGCCGTGGTACTGCATGTTGATCTGGCTGCCGCGCTTCTGCGTACAGAGCGTGATCACCGAACCCACATAGTCCTGCGGCATGTACAGGTTCACGGTCACGATCGGCTCGCGGATTTCAGCGATGCGCGAAGGCTCCGGCATCTTCGCCGGATTCTCGACCTTGATCAGCGTGCCGTCGGCCTGGACGACTTCGTACACCACGGTCGGCGCCGTCGTGATGAGATCCATGTCGAACTCGCGCTCGAGACGCTCCTGCACGATTTCCATGTGCAGAAGACCCAGGAAGCCGCAGCGGAAGCCGAAGCCCAGCGCCTGCGACACTTCCGGCTCGTATTGCAGCGAAGCGTCGTTCAGCTTGAGCTTTTCGAGCGATTCGCGCAGCGCGTCGTACTGGTTGGCTTCGACCGGATAGAGACCCGCGAACACCTGCGGCTTCACTTCCTTGAAGCCCGGCAGCGGCTCCGGCGCCGGACGGTTCACGAGCGTGACGGTATCGCCCACCTTAGTGGCGGCGAGTTCCTTGATGCCCGCGATGATGAAGCCCACCTGCCCCGCCGACAGCGATTCCAGGTTGCGCGACTTCGGCGCGAACACGCCGACGTGCTCGACCGGATACTGCGCGCCGGTGGCCATCAGCTTGATCTTGTCCTTCGGACGCAGCGTGCCGTTGACGATACGCACGAGCATGACCACGCCAACGTAGTTGTCGAACCACGAGTCGATGATCAGCGCCTGCAGCGGCGCTTCCGGGTCGCCCTTGGGCGGCGGCACATTGGCGATGATCGATTCGAGCACGTCCTCCACGCCGAGGCCGGTCTTCGCGCTACAGCGCGTGGCGTCGGTCGCGTCGATGCCGATCACGTCCTCGATTTCCTCGATGGCGTTTTCGGGATTGGCGGCGGGCAGGTCGATCTTGTTGAGCACCGGCACGACTTCCACGCCGAGTTCGATCGCCGTGTAGCAGTTCGCCACGGTCTGCGCTTCCACGCCCTGGCTGGCATCGACGACGAGCAGCGCGCCTTCGCACGCCGACAGCGAGCGGCTGACTTCGTAGGAGAAGTCGACGTGGCCCGGCGTGTCGATCAGGTTCAGGTTGTAGACCTTGCCGTCACGTGCCTTGTACGTGAGGGCCGCGGTCTGCGCCTTGATCGTGATGCCGCGCTCGCGCTCGAGATCCATCGAGTCGAGCACCTGCGCTTCCATTTCGCGGTCGGACAAGCCGCCACACAGCTGGATGATGCGATCGGCGAGCGTCGACTTGCCATGGTCGATGTGCGCAATGATCGAGAAGTTACGAATATGATCCATTCAGTACCGATCAAGCGAAAAAGGCGCGCCCCAACGATAGCTGGGCACGCCTCGTAAACAGATGAGTAGGGTAGCCCCCACCCTTTACAGGATAGGGGCCCCCTAGGAACCGTACGTGCGAATTTCTTCGCATACGGCTCGAGCCGTACCTTAAAGGTTTCCCTTCGCAAGCCCCCTCATTTCTCTGTCGGGGCCGGCTTAGTTACGGTTAAACCTCTAGCGTGGACTTTTCGGTGACAGTCCGGGTGAAGTAGTACACGATTCGACAAGGCATTAGTACCACCGTGCACCCGATATACGAGATGATGGTCGTGCCAGCCGGTGTCAAACTCCAGTGCTTGGTCGCAGTGGGCACACCCCCCGGCCTGCGACGTGTACAGCCTGAACCACTGCTTTAGATAGCCTCTGGATCGCTCCATCCGCTGCTGCCCCAGTTGTTCGCCATACTGCTCCCATTTCGGATCAAAGGGATTGAACTCCCCTTTCACCTTCTTGTGCCGCCTGATTTCTGTACCACTGATATGGTAGAGCTCAAGCAGCCCCGTACTGCCATCTTTACGTTCCGCGGGATTGGAAAACACCCATTGTCGATCCCCGACCTGCCGGAAATACTTTTTCCTGATCCAGTCGGCTTTCTTGTTTGAGTGCCGCCGTTTCGCCCACCGCCACAGCCTCTGAAATACCAGATGCTCCATGCGGCTGTACGCCTCTTTGGCAACTACAGGACTGTGATATTGCGCCCAGCCCCGCAGCATCGGGTTCAGCTTGCGGATCAGATCCGCCTGCTTCACCGTCTTATTCGCACCGATCGTTTCCGCCACCTTGCGATAGAACGCCTTCACGTTCCTCTTGCTCGGCTTGATGAGCAGTTTTCCCGAGTACTTCCGGAAATTCCACCCGAGGAAATCGAAACCTTCGTCTATGTGACTGATCCGCGTCTTTTCCCCCGACAGTTGCAGCCCTCGTTGTGCGAGGAATGCTTCCACCCAAGGCCTGACCTCATTTTCCAGCACCTCTGTCGAGGTCCCCGTGATCACGAAGTCATCCGCGTACCGCACCACATGCACTTTCAGCTTCAACGCTTTCCCGACCCCCAACTTCTCACCGAGGTGCTTAGTCAGGTCCCGTTCCAGCCCGTTCAGCGCCATATTCGCCAGCGTCGGGGAAATTATGCCTCCCTGAGGCGTCCCGGCTTCCGTCGCCTGATACCGGCCCTGATACAGCAGACCAGACTTCAGCCACTTTCGTAGAATCACCCTGTCCATCGGGACATGGCCTTCCAGCCAGACATGACTGATATGGTCAAAGCAGCCCCTGATATCTGCCTCCAGTACCCATTGGGCCGAAGCCTTTCTGGACAAGGAAACAAACAACTGGGCCATGGCGTCAGCCGTCGAGCGATTCCTCCTGAACCCATAGGAATTCGGGTCGCTCGTCGTTTCTGCCACTGGCTCGAGTGCCAGCAGATACAGGGCTTGCATCGCCCTGTCCCGCATGGTCGGAATGCCCAGTGGGCGCTTCTTCCCATTGGCCTTCGGGATGTAGACCCTCCGTAATGGCAGGGGCCTGTATCCGCGCCGCGTCAACCCGCCGACTGCTGCCAGCCGGCTTTCAGGCGTTTCCCACAGTTCGCGATCGACTCCCGCCGTCCGCGCGCCAGTGTTTTGCGTAACACGTCGTACCGCATACAGCTTTGCGGACAACGTGCGGGTCAGCATCCGTTGCAAGGCCTTCACCCTGCGCCATCTGCCTTCCCGCGTCGCCTTCGCAATTCGTATCTGCATTCCCTTCACGTTCCGCTCAACCCGCCGCCAGTCAATGGCGTGCCAGTCGTTCAGCCCGTGGGAGGGCGCAGATCCATCCTTTCGGATGAACTCTTTCATGCTGCACTCCTTTCCGGAAAAAGAAATTCCCCGGACAAGGAGGCGCACCACTCCCCCGACGGGGAGCGATAACGCCCCCCGCGGGGAATATTTCAATGCGACACGAACAAGTCCGTGCCGCTACCAGTTTTCAAGGGTCTAACAAACGTCTTGCGACGGTAGACCAGACGGAAGTGGGCCCGTTTTCACGTGAGGTAATGTCCCAACCTCTATCCACACCATTACAGTGAGGCATTCGCTTTCTCCGTCATCCCATACCCGCACCGCCATCAACGTCCCTTACGGTCCGCCTTGCCAGTCAGCTTCAACCAGCGACAGTACGGGCTTACCACGTTCCCAGCATGTCACACAACCGATTTAGATCCTGCCTTTTACCCGGTGGCTTAACGTCGACGTAATCCGAAGTTCCAACGGATTAACCAGCCACGTACCTTTTGGTTAGAGCCCAGCAGCATTTGGCTCTTCAATAGTAACGAGGTTTATCAGCAATTCACGTATGTTGACCATGTCGGCCAGCCTTGCTCCTCCACTCCTTGCTGCTAGGAGTGTCCACGCCGAAACCTCACGGCTCCAACGCGCCCGAAACCTCCGGAGGCTACGTTGTCGGCAGAGCTTCAAACCTCACCGTTACCAGTGACGCATGTCCGCCTAGGCTACTGCTAGTCGCATAGCAGGTTCACTTCCCCGTCAACTCATATGGGGTCGAACAATGACACACCAGACTACGCTCGTTTCCTGTTAAATACAGCATCACAGTGTCTAAAGACGCCGGAATCGCAGCCATTACTCCCGCTTTGTCAGCGGGAGCAACGCCGCTGACACGCGGTACCTGACGGCAATCAGGTAGCAGCAGTGCAACGCTGGGGGGATACCTCCCAATAGACGCCACACCGGCAACCCGGGCCTTCTGGCCCAAGTCGCTATTCCTACGGCCTCGTGGGCCGATTACTTCTTTCAAAGAGTTGCCGGCCTCACGGCTAGGGCTGCCTCTATTACGGACGACGCTGAGTCCGGACACGAGCGTGCGTGTCGCACAAAACCGAACTATTTTAGCCGAAAAGGGGTGTCAAGGGCGAACCGCGCTGTGAAGTCTTGCAGCGCATGTCCGATATGACGACTTTCGAGGCGGGATCGACAGCGTGCTGTCAGGTTCCGCTCGGCGGCTTCTTCGGTACGTAAGGGGTGTCGGCGCTCAGGCCCAGCGTGGCGCGCACGCGCGCCTCGTCGAGCCGGTAGCGGCACAGTTCGATGCCGTCGCAGACCAGCACCGGCACGAGTTCGTCATACCGCGCGACGAGTTCGGGGTCGGAATCGACATCGATAACATCGAGACGCGCACCCGCCGCTACCGCCAGCGGTTCGAGCGCCTCGCGCATTTCTTCGCAGAGATGACACCATGCCCGGCCGTACAGCACCAGATGCGCGCTGGCGCGCGAGACCGCGCGCGGCTGGGTAGCGGTCGAAGTGCGCATCGGTGTGGTGGGCATGATGTTGTCTCGCTTATTTCTGCTTGCAGCCGTCTAACGCCGCGGTTTACTTCTGCGCCGGCGCGCGCGGGCGAAGCGGCACGAACTGCGTGTTGTCGCCACGTCGCACGAGGATCGCGACCATCTTCTGCGTATCCAGATGCGAACTGACGTCCTGGAACTGCTTCGCGTTGGCGATATCGGTGTCGCCCACGCGCAGGATGATGTCGCCCTTTTGCAGACCGGCGCGCGCCGCGGGACCGTCCACCGCATCGACCACCACGCCGCCCTTGATCTTGAGTTGAGCCAGTTGATCGGCGGGAATGTCGGTCACCGACAGACCCAGCGCGTTCGCCGCGCGCGGCTTCGGCGCCGGCGCTTTCTTCGCGTCGGGCTTGCCGCCCTTGTCGGTCTGCATTTCGGCGATCGAGATCGGCAGGTCGCGGGTCTGGCCCTTGCGCCAGATCGTCACCGTCGCCTTGCTGCCCGGCTTGGTGTCGCCGACCATGCGCGGCAGATCGGTTGCGGCGTCCACGGTCTGGCCGTTGAACTTCTGGATGATGTCGCCCGGCTGGATGCCCGCCTTGTCGGCCGGTCCGCCCGGCTCGACACTCGACACCAGCGCGCCCTGCGCCTTCGGCAGACCGAGCGAATCGGCGACATCCTTCGTCACCTCGCCGATCGCCACGGCGATGCGGCCGCGCGTGACCTTGCCGGACGTCTTGAGCTGATCCGCCACGCGCATCGCCTCATCGATCGGAATCGCGAACGAAATGCCCATGAAGCCGCCCGTGCGGCTATAGATCTGCGAGTTGATGCCGATCACCTCGCCCTGCATATTGATGAGCGGACCGCCCGAATTGCCGGGATTCACCGCCACGTCGGTCTGAATAAACGGCAGATAGTCGCCGGTATCGCGCCCCTTGGCGCTGACGATGCCCGCCGTCACGGTGTTTTCGAGGCCGAACGGCGAACCAATCGCCACGACCCACTCGCCCACGCGCACCTTGTTCGAATCGCCAACGTTCACCGCCGGCAGATTGTTCGCCTGGATCTTGACCACGGCCACATCGGTGCGGTCGTCCACGCCGATGAGTTTGGCCTTGAATTCGCGCTTGTCGGTGAGCGTGACGTAGATGCTATCCGCATCGTCCACTACGTGAGCGTTGGTCATCACGTAGCCGTCGCTCGTCATGATGAAGCCGGAGCCGACGCCGCTGTTCTGTTCGCTGTCGCTACCGCTGTCCGGGCCGGAGTCCTGACCGCCCTGGCTGCCTTGACCGCCCTGCCCGCCGCCTTGACCGCCGCGCGGCGACTGGCCTTGCCCGCCCTGCGGACCTTGCGGCAAGGGAATGCCGAAGAAGCGGCGGAAAAATTCCGACATGTCGCCGTTATCCATGCCCGGCGGCAGATTCCCGCCCTGCGAGAGCGTCACGCGTGTCGTGGTGCGGATGTTGACCACCGAGGGTCCCACCTTGTCCACGAGATCGGTGAAGTCAGGCAGATTGGCGGCGGGCGCCGCCGTTGCCACGTGCGGGGCGAACGGCAGGCACACCGCCACCACCGCGGCCGCGAAGAATTTGCGCAGCGGGAGGATCGTCATATCGTAATCGGCCGTAGGAGTTACTTGGGAGCCTTGTATTCTATGGCAGACGCGAATTGCTGCAACGTGGCCTGGGGCACTTCGCCGAGCAGCGTGATCCAGTAATCCCCGTTGCGCTTGACCAGCACGTGGGTTGCGCCATTACTTCCCGCGCCTTCCTTGCGGCTGTTGTGCTCGACCGGTTCGACGAACACGGACACGGCCGAAAGGCCATCCGAGAACACCGCCTGGTCAACCGGAATGGGCGGCTCGCTCGCATCACGCGCGGCCATCGGGCGGCGCAATTCGCGAATCTTCGCAAAACCCGGCACCGTCTGGGCGAACGTCCAGCCCTGCGCTTCCATATCGACGCTTTGCAGCGGCGGACGCACCACCGTCCAGCCCGCCGTGTTGCGCATGCCGGCCACGATCGGCGCCTTGTCGACCGGCACGCCGATGCTCACCTGCGTAAACGACAGTTGCTGCAGCACCTGGCCGTTCGACGGATCGAGCGTCTGCGAACGCAGCAACAGGCCCGTCTTTGCGTCGGCCCACAGCTTGTAGGCGAAACGGTAAGCGTCCTTGGGATCGAGTTCGATGACCTGACTGTCGACGCCCGCCACGCGGTCGGAGCCGAGCATCTTCGGATCGTAGACGGACAGCACCTGATCGCCGCTCGTGGCGAGCAGCGCCGGGAAGGCGTCCTTGTTCTGGCGTTTTTCGACGACGCAGAGCTTGCGCTCCGGCACGAACGTGTAGAGGTCGTCGTTATGGCGCAACATCTTGCGCGGCTTGCCGTCGAGGCTTTCGAGCTGCTCGAACTCGCCTTCGCTCTTCGTCGCGTAATGCGTGATGCGCGTCGACTGCACGAAGTTGCCGCGCTGGTAGACGAAAGTGCCGGTGTAATTCTGCTGCTGGGCGGCCTGCTGGATGCGGTCGAGCCACTGCGCAGCGCTCTGGCGCGTGGCCGGGTCCGCAGCACGGGTGGCCGATCCAGCCGACGCGCCTTGCGCGTGTGCACGCGTAGAGGCAGACAGAGCGGTGAACATTACGGCTGCACAGCACAGAATTGCCGGCAACCGCCCCCAGAAAGTGTTTTTATTCAACCGCAATGTCTGCATCAGACTCACTGGCCTTGCGTGGTAAGAGCAGCAGAGCGGATCAGCGGCATCGAATCCGACATGACCGGCTGCTGCGCGAACTGCTGATGTGCTTCGAGATAAGCGTCCAGACGCGCGTCGCGGATGATGTTGCCGCCATCCTGAACCGCCGCCGTCTGCACGGGCACGGCATTCATCGCCACGCGCTGGACGTTGTCGCCCGCCGGTTGCATCGCAGCGATCTGCGAGCCGCCGGCCATGCCGACGCCACGCATCTGCGGCACGACCACCCAGGTGAGCGTGGCAGCCGCAGCCGCGACAGCCAGCGACGGCACCACACGGCGGCGCAGCGACAGAATACGCGCGACGCGGCCGTTATGCGTGGCCGCCGGAGCGTCCGCCGCGACGGCGGCAGGCGCCAGCACGTGCGGCTCCGACTCGAAGCGCGCGGCGAAATTCGCCATGAACGACTGGCTCGCGGCCGGGCTCATCGCCAGGTCGTCCGAGCGCAGCACGTCGCCGATCAGGTGATACGCCGACCAGGCCTTGCGGTCCTCTTCGACGAATCCAGAAAAAATGGCATTCAGATGCGCCTGCGTGTCCACTTCAGCGGCGAATTCGCCGTCGACAAACGCGGACAGACGCTCGCCATGCGAGCTTGACACCGATTGCATCGAAACCGACCCCATGATGCTCCCCATATCCTTACAGAGCCCCGTAGTGACACACTCACTTTAGTGACTTGCGTCCGTACCCGGCGCGAGCGTGGCTTTTTACCAGCGCTTGCCTTCCGGTGTGTCCAGCAGCGGACGCAATTTTGCCGCAATGGCTTCGCGAGCGCGGAAAATTCTCGATCTGACGGTGCCGATCGGGCAGCCCATCATGTCGGCAATTTCCTCGTAGCTCAAACCTTCAATTTCCCGAAGAGTAATGGCGGTACGCAGCTCTTCCGGTAAAACCGCCATTGCAGCATTGACCGTCTGGGCGATCTGCTTGCTCATCAACATCGACTCGGGCGTGTTGATATCCCTTAGTTGATCGGCATCCGAGAAAGTTTCAGCTTCTTCTGCATCTGCTTCGGTCGAAGTAGGAGCGCGTCTGCCCTGGGTTGCAAGGTAGTTCTTCGCCGTATTGACAGCGATCCGGTAAAGCCAGGTATAGAAAGCGGACTCGCCACGGAATTGCGGCAGCGCCCGGTACGCCTTGATAAAGGCGTCCTGCGCCACGTCCTCGACCTCCGCGGGGTCCCGCACGAGGCGCGAGATCAAGCGGATGATCTTGCGGTGGTACTTGGAGACCAGCAGTTCGAACGCGGCCTTGTCACCTTTTTGCACGCGCTCGACCAGCACCTGGTCAATTTCTTTTTCGCTCACCTGAAAAGTCCGTTAGCTCATGAAGTGGACGCGGGGCCTCATTGTAGCGTCACCGCCACGGCCCCACGTTACGCGCGTTACAGCGGTTACAGTCTTTACAGCAGACCGCTGGAGGTGGAACCGGACTAATTGGGGACGCCGTGACGAAGCGCAAGAGCGCAGCGGCAGATGAACGGAAAAAGCGGAGAAAATCAGCGCCCTGACGCGCTGCGGGCGGCCACGGCGAGCACGCGGAAAGATTCGGCGTCGAGCGAATCGGCAGCAATCAGAACACTGCGGCGGCGCGCGCCGGCTGCCACGCTCAGCGAGAGCAAGGCCCCGCCCCACTGCGCGGCGCCCAGCAGGCGGCCTTCCAGAAAACAGGCTTGCGAACGGGAAAACGCCGCAAAGCGATCGGTCCCGATTTCGATGAAAGCCGGTTGTGCGCGGCGCCAAGCGGAAAACGCCAGTCCACCGATGGCCGCCAGCGCGAGCGCAGGCGGCAACGCCCGCCAGGCGCCCAGCCACGGCGCCAGCGTCGAATACAACGCCAGTGCAGCGATTAAAACACCCACAAGCAGCACAGCCTGAAGCGTCCACGACGGACGCATGTCGATACGCAGCGCAGGCCCGCGCCGATCAGCAGAATCGGAGCCAGAAATAGAAACGCGGCCGCCCGACCCAGATAACTGGGCCGGAGCGGCCGCGGTGTCGCTCGAGGCGATCACATCAACTCGCTAGCGTCTTAAGCGTGACGCTTGAACACCAGCGTGCCGTTCGTGCCACCGAAGCCGAACGAGTTCTTCAGCGCGACGTCGATCTTCATGTCCCGCGCTGTGTTCGCGCAGTAGTCCAGGTCGCAAGCCGGGTCCTGGTTGAAGATATTGATCGTCGGCGGCGAGATCTGGTTGTGCACGGCGAGCACCGTGAACACCGATTCCAGACCGCCCGCGCCGCCCAGCAAGTGACCCGTCATCGACTTCGTCGAGTTCACGACGATGTCCTTCGCGTGGTCGCCGAAAGCGCGCTTGATTGCGGTGGTTTCCGCCAGGTCGCCGAGCGGCGTCGAGGTGCCGTGGGCGCTCAGCCAGTTCACTTCGTTGGCGTTCACGCCGGCGTTCTTCATCGCCGCCAGCATGCAGCGGCGTGCGCCGTCGCCGTCTTCCAGCGGAGCGGTCATGTGATAAGCATCACCGCTCATGCCGTAGCCGCCGATTTCCGCGTAGATCTTCGCGCCGCGCGCCTTCGCGTGTTCGTACTCTTCGAGCACCATCACGCCAGCGCCTTCGCCGAGCACGAAACCGTCACGGTCCTTGTCCCACGGACGGCTGGCCGTTGCCGGATCGTCGTTGCGCTGCGAAAGCGCACGCGCCGCAGCGAAACCGCCGATACCGAGCGGCGACACGGTCGATTCCGCGCCACCCGCGATCATCACGTCGCAGTCGCCGTATTCGATCAGACGCGACGCTTCGCCGATGCAGTGCAGACCGGTCGTGCACGCCGTCACCATCGACAGGTTCGGGCCCTTGAGGCCGAACTTGATCGACAGATGGCCGGAGATCATGTTGATGATCGAAGCCGGCACGAAGAACGGCGAAATGCGGCGCGGGCCGCGGTTGAGCAATTCGGTTTGCGTGACTTCGATCATCGGCAGACCGCCGATACCCGAGCCGACGTTCACGCCGATGCGCTCCGCGTTGGCTTCGGTGACTTCGAGGCCACTGTCCTTGAGCGCCTGCATGCCCGCAGCGATGCCGAAATGGATAAACGTATCCATATGGCGCGCTTCTTTGGCCGGCATGTAGTCTTCGACGTTGAAGCCCTTCACTTCCCCGGCAAAACGGGTCGAGAAGTTCGTCGCATCGAACTTGGTGATGTTGGCGATACCCGACTTGCCAGCGACCAGATTGGCCCAGCCGTCGGCAACATTATTGCCAACAGGCGAAATCAGCCCCAGGCCTGTAACAACAACTCGACGGCGGCTCACGGTAACCCCTTTTCCATAGATGACAAAAACAAAAGCCACAGAGGCCGCAGGAAATGCTCCTGTGAGCCCTGTGGCTAGTTGACCGGCAGATGCCCCGCAACGAGTGCGGCAGGCTTACGCGGTTTCACGGGCGAGCGTCCTCGCGGGCCAACCGCACGCACGCGGCGCTGGCGGCCCGGGAAGGAAGTAGCCTTAGGCCTTGACGTTCGCGCGAGCGTAGTCGATCGCTTGCTGAACCGTCGTGATCTTCTCGGCTTCCTCGTCCGGGATTTCCATGCCGAATTCGTCTTCGAGGGCCATCACCAGTTCGACGGTGTCGAGCGAGTCTGCGCCCAGATCGTTCACGAACGAAGCTTCGGTCTTGATTTCAGCTTCGGCGACGCCCAGTTGTTCGGCGACGATCTTCTTGACGCGCTGTTCGATGTTGTCCATTACCCCTCCAAGGGAAAAAAGTTAGCTCATGAATGCGAGTGCGCGCATTTTATCAGGTTTGACCTGGCAGAAAAGCAGTGCGCCCGCGGTTCCGGAACGGCTGTCCGCGCCTGCGCCTAACGAATCATTTCGCCAGACACTTCAAGGCGCGGATAGTACCTGAATCCGGTTAAGACATATACATGCCGCCGTTCACGTGCATCGTCGTGCCCGTGATATAGCCCGCCTGCGGCGAAGCCAGGAAAGCCACCGCATGAGCGATGTCTTCCGGGCTGCCAAGGCGTCCCAGCGGAATCTGCTGCTTGAGCGCAGCCTGTTGCTCGGCCGGCAGATCCTTGGTCATGTCGGTATCGATAAAGCCCGGCGCCACGCAGTTCACCGTGATGCCGCGGCTGCCGATTTCGCGTGCGAGCGCGCGCGTCATGCCCGCGACGCCGGCCTTGGCCGCCGCGTAATTGGCTTGACCCGGGTTGCCCGACGAGCCGACCACCGACGTGATATTGATGATGCGGCCAGCCTTGGCCTTCATCATGGGGCGCAGCACGGCGCGCGAGAGGCGGAACACCGACTTCAGGTTGGTGTCGATCACCGCGTCCCACTCGTCGTCTTTCATGCGCATCGCCAGGTTGTCCTGCGTGATGCCCGCATTGTTGACGAGAATCGCCAATGCGCCGAATTCCTTGACCGTTGCGTCGATGAGCGCTTCTGCCGCAGCCGCGTCGTTGACGTCGAGGACCGCGCCGCGGCCCTTCACGCCTGCCGCTTCGAACGCTGCCGTGATGGCTTGCGCGCCGCTTTCGCTCGTTGCCGTGCCGATCACCGTCGCGCCCTGGCGCGCCAGTTCCAGCGCGATCGCACGGCCGATGCCGCGCGAGGCGCCGGTGACGATCGCGGCTTGATTATCGAGAGTCTTTTCCATCTTTTGAATCCGTTGCGAGTTATGCGTTCAGAAGCGCGAGCGCTTCTTCGAGCGACTTCGGATCGAACACCGAGGCGCCGACCAGCTCGCCGTCGATACGCTTCGTGAGGCCCGCGAGCACCTTGCCCGGACCGCATTCGACCACGTGCGTCGCGCCTTGAGCGGCGATCGCCTTCACGCACTCGACCCAGCGCACCGCGCCGGCGGCCTGACGCACCAGGGCGTCGCGGATCTTCGCGGGATCGGTTTCGAAGGCCACGTCGACGTTGTTGACGACCGGGATCACCGGTGCGTTCAGCGTGACGCCTGCGAGGTATTCGCGCAGCTGGTCCGAAGCGGGCTTGAGCAGCGACGAGTGGAACGGCGCCGACACCGGCAGCGGCAGCGCGCGCTTGGCGCCCTTCGCCTTGGCGACTTCGCAGGCCTTCTCGACCGCAGCCTTGTGACCCGCGATCACGACTTGCGCCGGCGCGTTGAAGTTGACGGCTTCGACCACACCGCCGCTTGCTGCGGCCGCTTCCGCGCAGACCGCGCGCACGGTGTCGTCGTCGAGACCGAGCACGGCGGCCATGCCGCCTTCGCCGACCGGCACCGCATTCTGCATCGCCTGGGCGCGGAAACGCACGAGCGGCACAGCGTCGCGGAACGCCAGCACGCCGGCCGCGACCAGCGCCGTGTATTCGCCGAGGCTGTGGCCTGCGACGATTGCGGGCGCCGGGCCGCCTGCCTGCTGCCACGCGCGATAGACGGCGTAGGCGGCGGTGAGCATGACCGGCTGCGTGTTGGTGGTGAGGTTGAGCTCTTCTGCCGGGCCTGCGGCGATCAGCTTGCCGAGATCCTGGCCCAGTGCGTCGGACGCTTCCTGAACCGTCTCGCGCACGATGGCGTTATCGGCAAAGGCGTCGAGCATGCCGACGGCCTGCGAGCCCTGGCCCGGAAAAACGAATGCGAATTTCATGACTTCCCCAAAATTCGGTCAAAACGGATGGGCGATGCGCTCGGGTGAACCGCCGCGGACCGCGCACCTCGCGTGTCTTTCAGACGCGAGTGCTGGCGGCCAGCGAGGCGGGAGCGCGAAAGCCCGCTCGGAAATCAGTAGCGAATGACGGAAGCGCCCCAGGTGAAGCCGCCGCCCACGCCTTCGATCAGCACGTTCTGGCCGCGCTTGATGCGGCCGTCGCGCACTGCAACGTCGAAGGCGAGCGGAATCGACGCCGCCGAGGTGTTGCCGTGTTCGCCCACCGTGACCACCATGCGCTCTGCCGGCAGGCCGAGCTTGCGGCACGTGCCCTGCATGATGCGGATGTTGGCCTGGTGCGGAATCAGCCAGTCGATCTGGTCGGCCGTGAGTTGCGCCTTTTCCAGCGCCTCGATCGCGACCTTCTCCAGCACGTTCACTGCCAGCTTGAACACTGCCTGGCCGTCCATGTGCAGGAATGCGTTGCCCGCGATCACGCCGCCGTTGACGTTGCCCGGCGTGCACAGGATGTGCGCGTAGCTGCCGTCAGCGTGCAGGGCGCTCGCGAGCACGCCCGGTTCTTCCGAAGCCTGCATCACGATCGCGCCGGCGCCGTCGCCGAACAGCACGCAGGTCGTGCGGTCGTTGAAATCGAGAATACGCGAGAAGGTTTCCGCGCCCACCACCAGCGCCGTCTTGTGCTGACCGCTGCGGATCAGGCTGTCGGCCACCGAAACGGCGTACGCGAAGCCCGAGCACACGGCCTGCACGTCGAACGCCGCGCCGTGATTGCGGATACCGAGCTTGTTCTGCAGCAGGCAGGCCGTGCTCGGGAACACGAAATCGGGCGTCGAGGTGGCGACGATGATCAGGTCGATGGACTGCGGATCGACGTCGGCGGCGGCAATCGCGCGATGCGAAGCGGCCAGCGCGAGGTCGCTCGTGGTGACGTCCGGCGCCGCGAAGTGGCGCGCGTGGATGCCCGTGCGGGCGACGATCCATTCGTCGCTGGTTTCGACGCCTTTGGCGGCGAGACGCTCGGCCAGATCCTGGTTGGTGACGCGCTCAGGCGGAAGGAAACTGCCCGTGCCGAGCACGCGGGAATAAAGAGTCGATTGAGCCATTATGCCTTCGAGGATGATGCCTTCGAGGTGGGTGTCGCGGCGGGCGGGACGGGCTGGGTGGCGTCCGTAGCCGGCTCGCCAGCGGTTGCGGCGGGGCTGTCGGGAGCCGGGCTGCCGGCGCTCTGGCCAGCGGCAGCGCCGTTCTGGCTGCCGGCCGCCTGTTCGATCGAACCGGCGTTGTCTGCCATGGCGCGGGCAAGACCCTCCAGCACGCCATTTTTGACGGCATCATACCCGCGATTGATCGCACACTCAAACGCGTAGGCATCGGCCGAGCCGTGGCTCTTGATGACCAGGCTCTTCAGGCCAAGCAGCGCCGCGCCGTTGTACTGGCGGTGATCGACGCGTTTCTTGAAACGCATGAGCACGGGCAAGGCGGCCACCGCCATCAGCTTGGTGAGCCACGAGCGGCCGAACTCTTCCTTGATCATGTCGTTGAGCATCTGTGCGAGGCCCTCCGACGTCTTGAGCGCGACATTGCCGACAAAACCGTCACAGACGATCACGTCGACGCTACCTTTGTAGATGTCGTTGCCTTCGACGTTGCCGCGGAAGTTCAGCGTGCTCGCGCGCAGCAGTTCGCCGGCGCGTTTGATGGTTTCGTTGCCTTTGATAACTTCTTCGCCGATGTTCAGGAGCCCGATGGTCGGGCGCTCCTTCCCTTCGAGCGCAGCGACGAGCGCGTGGCCCATCTCGGCGAACTGCAGCAGATGCTGCGGTTCGCAATCAACGTTCGCGCCAAGGTCGAGCATCGTCGTGTAGCCGCGCGGATTGGGCAGCGCGAAGGCGATAGCCGGACGTTCGATGCCGGGCAGCGTCTTCAGGACGTAGCGCGACACGGCCATCAGTGCGCCGGTATTGCCGGCGGACACGCAGGCCTGCGCCGCGCCCTCTTTCACACGATTGAGGGCGACGCGCATCGACGAGTCTTTCTTCTTGCGAAGAGCGACTTCGACCGGATCGTCCATTTCGACGACTTCGGTGGCGGGAACGATGGAAAGTGCGGGGAGTTCCAGCGCCTTCAGCTTCTTGAGCTGGGCGCGGATCGCCGTTTCGATACCCACGAGCTGCAGGTGTGCGTCGGGGTGGGAACGGACGAAATGGACTGCGGCGGGCACCGTCACAGACGGGCCGTGGTCGCCTCCCATGCAATCTATCGTGAGCGTAACAGTCATGGAATGCGACGGATTTCAGGCACAAAAAAGCGGCAGTTGAATGCCGCCTTTTTTGCCGAGCCGAACAATTGTCAAGCGAACGGAATCGCCATGTGCAGCGCTGATGGCTGGCCCCGGAAGCATCCAGGACCGCCGCGCCACACGCTGGAACGATTAGTCGTTCTTGGTCTTGACGACTTTCTTGCCGCGGTAGTAGCCGTTCGGGCTGATGTGGTGACGCAGATGCACTTCACCCGTGCTCGGCTCGACAGCCAGCGGAGCGCCCGTGAGGAAATCGTGCGAGCGGTGCATACCGCGCTTCGACGGCGACTTCTTGTTTTGTTGAACTGCCATGATAACTCCTGAAAATTTTCCGAATTCTAACACAGCCCGATCCGGCCGCCGCCACCCTGGGGGATGGCCGGACTCCGGGCTCAGGCCCACGTATCTGATACTGCTGCCCCTGCGGCAGCCTGATTGTCAGAGGCTGACGATCAGTGCTTGCTGCCGGGACCGTCCTTCTTGAGCGATTCGAGCGCCGCAAAAGGGTTGATGCGCTCTTCCGTCTCGATCTCCTGCTCCGGCACGTCGTCTACGGAATCCACGCCGTCCGCGCCATCGGGACCCGAGGCGAGGCTTTCGTGAATTTCCGGACAGACTTCGTGCTTCGGCACGAGCGGCAAGGCGAGCAACAACTCCTCTTCGATCAAGTCGACGAGATCGAAATGGCGCGAGCCAACGATCACTTCGACTTCATCGTCGTCGAGCGGAAACTCATCCGCCTCTTCTTCCGTCTGGACGATACGGAAGACCGCATCGGCATTGAAGGCCTGCTCATAGGGAGCGAGGCACCGCTGACACGTGAGCCAGGCGCCGCCGTGGATCACGACCCGCAGATACGGCTGCGGAGCATGGGTGCCGTCATCCTGCAATTCCGGCTGCGTGAAGCCTTCGGCCTGCCAGTTGAACGCGGTGTCGCGATCGGGCGCATCGGCCGGAACTTCATTCAATATGCGCGGCAACTGCGAAATGCGCACCATTCCGGCGGCATCGCGTGCACTGCGCGCGAATTCAAAAATATCGATATCGCGTGGGTTGAGCTGTTCGGTCATGTGAGCCTCTCCTGCTTCAGACATGCGACCTGCACGCGATGCAAGGCGGTTCGCGCACGCGTCGAAACGCGTTGAAAGTTCACGCGGAACGTCAAACGTTCGAACGTCGCTAAACGGCCATGATCGTGCTGCTTGATCCCCACTGCACCGGCTACGTTTCAATCTTCCCCGCCAAACGTGCAAAGACCGTGCAAAGACGTGGGAGGCGAACGTACCGATGAAAAGCCCAAAATCATATCGCCTTTATCTTTGTCAGTCAAACACTTATGCTCACGCCCATAAGCTGGCGTGTGGCACGAGTTTTTTGGCGATCTTTGACGATACCCGGGCGCCGGACGATGAAATCCGTCCCCGCTTTTGCAATTTTGCCGCCGCCGCGCCAGCGACCGATCCCTAAAGTGTTTTAGTCCAGATTCCTGACATGCAGCCAGATTCTTCGACCGCCCGCGCCCCGGGCCTGCCCACACCGGCGCCCACGCTCATTCTCGCGTCCAGTTCGCGCTACCGCCGCGAGTTGCTCGAACGCTTGCGCATTCCGTTCGGCACCGCCGTGCCCGACATCGACGAAACACCGCACGCCGGCGAAACGCCCGAAGCCACGGCGTTGCGTCTTTCGGTGGAGAAAGCGCGCGCCGTAGCCGCCGCCCTGCCCGCCGGCACCGGCCGCACGCTGGTGATCGGCTCCGACCAGGTGGCCACCTTCGACGGTCTGCAGATCGGCAAGCCGGGCACGCACGAACGCGCGCTCGCCCAGCTGCAGGCCATGCGTGGCCGCGAAGTGCTGTTCCATAGTGCCCTCAGCCTGCTCGACACGTCGACTGGCCAAACGGCCAGTGTCGATGTCGTGACCAAGGTGCGCTTTCGCGATCTGTCAGACGCCGCGCTCGACGCCTACCTGCACGCCGAACAACCCTACGACTGCGCAGGCAGCGCCAAGTCCGAAGGCCTCGGCATCGCGCTGCTCGAAGCGATCGAATCCGACGATCCCACCGCCCTGATCGGCCTGCCGCTCATCGCGCTTACGCGCATGCTGCTGGACGCGGGCTACCCGCTGCTGGAGACGCAATCGTGAGCACAGGCACCCTCTATCTGATCCCCAACACGCTCGGCGACGGCGACGAAGCCGCGCTCGCCTACGTCCTGCCCGCGCCCGTGCGCGAACGCGCGGGCACGCTCGCGAGCTACATCGGCGAAAACGCCAAGACCACGCGCGCCTTTCTCAAGCGCGTGGGCACGACGCGGCCGATCCAGGAAATCGAGATTCACGAACTGAACGTCAACACGCCCGCGAACCAGATCGACAAGCTGCTCGCGCCGCTTCTGGCGGGCATCGATACGGGTCTGGTTTCGGAAGCCGGCGTGCCGGCCGTGGCCGATCCCGGCGCGCTGCTGGTGCGCCGCGCGCACGAACGCGGCATCAAGGTCGTGCCGCTGGTCGGGCCGAGCTCGATCCTGCTCGCGCTGATGGCGTCGGGCCTGAACGGCCAGAGCTTTGCGTTCCACGGCTATCTACCGGTGGACGCGAACGAGCGCGTCAAGAAACTGCGCGAACTCGAACAAAGCTCGCGCAAGGCGAAGCAGACGCAGATCTTTATCGAGACGCCGTACCGCAACAAGTCGATGCTCGATACCCTGCTCTCGACCTGCGCGCCCTCGACGCTCGTGTGCGTGGCCGCCGACCTCACGCTGCCGACGGAGACGATCCTCAGCCGCGCGGTCTCGGACTGGAAGAAAAAGCCCGCGCCCGACCTGCACAAGCGCCCGGCGATCTTCCTGATTCTCGCGAACTGATTTTTGCAAACTGAAATCGCGAACTGAAATCGGTCGCCAGAAGTGAT
The DNA here is from genome assembly GCF_905220255.1 of Paraburkholderia sp. J69-1. Taxonomy (NCBI): domain Bacteria; kingdom Pseudomonadati; phylum Pseudomonadota; class Betaproteobacteria; order Burkholderiales; family Burkholderiaceae; genus Paraburkholderia; species Paraburkholderia sp. J69-1. The sequence continues at coordinate 65,960 of NZ_CAJMZG010000025.1, forward strand.
AACGGCCGCTGCGAAATCCGCAGCGGCCGTTTTGATTTGCACCGAAGCTCGCGACGCTTTACCGCAGCGAGAGCTTCGCGCCCGAAATCAGCGAATGCATGGCGCCCGAGCCGACGCTCGCGCCAAAACGCTTGGCCACGCGGTCGGAAATGCTCTGCTTGACCGTGTAATCGACCACATCCGGCGCCTTGATGACTTCACGTGCGACGTAATCGGTATCGCCGTAACCATCGGCGAGACCCAGATCGACGCTCTTCTGGCCAGTCCAGAACAGACCCGAGAAGATATCCGGCGAATCCTTCAGGCGCTGGCCGCGCCCCGCCTTCACGGCGTCGATGAACTGCTGGTGGATCTGGTCGAGCATTTCCTGCGCGTGCGCGTCCATCTTGGGTGTATCGGGCGAGAACGGGTCGAAAAAGCCCTTGTTTTCGCCAGAAGTGCGCAGACGGCGCTCGACGCCGAGCTTGTCCATCAGGCCCGTGAAGCCGAAACCGTCCATCAGCACGCCGATCGAACCGACGATGCTGGCCTTGTTCACGTAGATCTTGTCGGCGGCCGCGGCGACGTAATAACCACCCGATGCGCACATATCGCCCACCACCACGTAAAGCGGGATGGCCGGATATTTCGCGCGCAGGCGATGGATTTCGTCGTTGATGATGCCGGCCTGCACGGGCGAGCCGCCCGGGCTGTCGATATGCAGGATCACGCCGGCCGTGCCGTCGTCGTCGAAGGCGCTGTCGAGGGCGCTGTTGATGTCTTCGGCGTTGGCGGGCGTATCGGCGGCAATCTCGCCGTCGAGCGACACCAGAGCGGTATGGCGGCCACCGCCATCCACGCGCGCGCCGGAGAAGTCGAACACGCTCCACGCGATCAACACCAGCACCGCGAGGAAGGCGAACCGGAAAAAGATCTTCCAGCGTCGCGCCGCGCGCTGCTCGTTGATGGCGGCCATGGCGATGCGTTCGAGCGCCTCGCGCTCCCAGCCGCCATTGCCGGCATCCACCTTGCCCGAATGCATGGGGCGCGGCGGCTCGTTCGAATCAGGGGTCGGATTATCTGACATGCTTGAGCGGTGAAATCAGCGTAGGAAGCGCCAAGGGAAACGGCGGGAAATCAGATCGGGGCCGGATGCAGGTCGTCGTCCGGCAGCCAGAATACCGCACGGCCTTCGGGCGTGTCGCGTTCTTCGACCTTCACCGCACGCAAACGCCCGCCGCGGCAAGGGCCGCCTACGCATTTGCCGGTTTCGGGCTGATAGATCGCGCCGTGCGTCGCGCACATCAGATAGAGCCCCGACGATTCGAAGAACTGCCCTTCGACCCAGTCGAGTTCCATCGGCACATGCGCGCAGCGGTTCAGGTAGCCGTAGACCTCGCCGCCGAAGCGCACGAAGAACACCACGGCCGGCCCGCCCGCGTAGGTCGCGTCCATGCGCTGGCCCGCGCCGCCTTCGGCGAGCGCCTCAGCGGCGCAGACGCGCACCGGAGCATGCTGCGTTTCGCTCATGCGTGCTCCCGCAGCCAGGCCGCCAGTCCGGCCACGTCGGAGGCGATGTATTGGGGCGCAAGCGCCTCGAGCGACGCGGCCGAATGCGCGCCATAGCCCACGCCCACGCCCGCTGCGCCCGCGTTCGCGGCCATCTGCAGGTCGTGCGTGGTATCGCCGATCATCACCGTGCGGCCCAGATCCTGCCCCAGTTCGCGCGTGAGTTCGTGCAGCATGGCCGGATGCGGCTTCGAGAAGGTTTCGTCGGCGCAACGCGTGCCGTCGAAAAGACTCGTGAGGTTCGAGTCGGCGAGCGCGCGGTTCAGGCCCACGCGGCTCTTGCCGGTCGCCACGCCGAGCAGATAGCCGGTGTCGCGCAGTTCGGTGAGCATGTCGCGCACGCCCGCGAACAGCTCGGTCTGCTGATCCTTGAGCAGATAGTGGATGCGATAGCGCTCCACCAGACGCGGGTAGTCGGCCGGATCGAGCGTCGGCGCGGCGATCTGCAGCGCCTCGCGCAGGCCAAGGCCGATCACGTAGCTCGCGGCCTCGTCGCCGGGCACGGGCAGGCCCAGGTCGCGGCAGGCGGCCTGGATGCTGCGCGTGATGTGGGCGGTCGAGTCCATCAGCGTGCCGTCCCAGTCGAACACAATCAGGTCAAATTGCTGTCGGGCCATTCGGTCCTTCTCCAAACACTGTTGTTCTTGAGTACGGTGTATTTCATTCGTCGGGCCGCATTGTGCCTTTCAGGCGCACAACGCGGCCGCAACGTGTTCCAACCCTCATTGGGGTCAGGGTGCGGCGGCGTCCTCGCCACCGGCTTCGCGCTGCGCACGCAGTTGATCGACGAAGCGGCGCAGCTCCGGCGGCAGCGGCGCTTCGAACTGCAGCGGCGCGCCGGTAATCGGGTGCGTGATCTTGAGACGGTGCGCGTGCAGGAACATGCGCTTGACGCCGGGTTTCGCATTGGCGCGCGCGAGTTCCTTGTTGAGGGCGAAATCGCCGTACTTGGCATCGCCGACGATCGGCAGGCCCAGATGTGCCAGATGCACGCGAATCTGGTGCGTGCGGCCGGTCTTGAGTTCGGCTTCGAGCAGCGCGTACTGCGGCCAGCGATCGACCAGATTGAACACCGTATGCGACGGCAGACCGTCCGGCTGCACGCGCACGCGGCGCTCGCCTTCCGGGGTCAGATACTTGTGCAGCGGTTCCTTGACCGCGCGGCGGCGGCCCCAGTCGCTGGCCCAGTCGCCGTGCACGCAGGCGTAATAACGCTTGTCGGTCTTGTTTTCGCGGATCTGCTCGTGCAGACCCACCAGCGCCGCGCGCTTTTTCGCCAGCATCAGCACGCCCGAGGTTTCGCGGTCGAGCCGGTGCACGAGTTCGAGGAACTTGCTCTGCGGCCGCGCCTCGCGCAACTGCTCGATCACGCCGAAGGCCACGCCGCTGCCGCCATGCACGGCCACGCCGGCCGGCTTGTCGATCACCAGCATCGCTTCGTCTTCGAAGAGCACCTTGAACTCGGCGGCAGGCACCGGCGCCGACTCCGGCGCGGTTTTCTCGGCGATACGGATGGGCGGCACGCGCACCAGATCGCCCAGCTCGAGCCGATACTGCGCATCGACCCGGCCCTTATTCACGCGCACTTCCCCGCTGCGCAAAATGCGATAGATGTGGCTTTTCGGCACGCCTTTGCAGACGCGCAGGAGGAAATTGTCGATCCGCTGACCGGCGGCGCCGTCATCGATTTCGACGATAGAAACCTGGTCGGCTGCGACCTGATTCTGGGATATTTTGCCTAACCCTTTCATTCTGAATATAATTTGCCCAACGCTGACGCGAAGGTAGGCCCAACGGCCATAAAGTTCCCGATCCGCCCGATGGCTATCCAAGGGGGATCTTCCGGACCTGGACCACGCGAAATGCGCAGGCAGCAAGCGATAAACCGTTATTTTACTTGCGCCCGGGGTTGGTTGCTCACCCTGTTCATACGAGAAGCAACGAGTTGCACGCACGGAACACCCGACGGCAGGGACGGCGCCCACAGGCACGTTCGGTCGCACCGGGCTCCGACGGTAACGGAAGGTTGGTATAAAGAATTCATCCGGCGCGTCGCGCCGCGTGCCCTGAACGATTTCTGTGTGGCCGCGGTACGACACGACGGTGGCGAAAATACGGCGAGCGCCCGAAGCGTCCCGGCAATGTGCGGGACATGGCGACGTCAAAGGTGTTGAGACACCCGAGGGGGAAGACGGGCGTTCCTGTTAGCTTCCCATACGCGGCACTTCTGCTTTCCAGCGAAGGCCGTGAAGCCGGTCCAGCCAGCAGCGCGCGTAGTTCGCGGCTGCGGTTTTTTATCCTGTTGCGGTCGTGCGTGGCGCAGTTTGCCGCCGGTGCACGCAGCAGCCGGACCGGAAGTTGGAAGCGCAGGAAAAACCGTGCCCCGGCGGCACGTCTCTTCGCTTCTTGAAGACGTATTTCGCATGTGCCCACGCGGCCCGTTCCTGGCAACACAACGCCGGCGGCCGCTCCAACGGCAATTCTCCCCGCCATCTTTCCCGCTCCAGCGTGCTTGTGAAAACACAATAAGGCGCGGCTTGCCGCTGCCCGCCCCTCCTGTGCAGCCCGGCGAAGCGCCGGGCGCCTTTCAGGTCAGGGTGGCGCGCGAAGCCGCACTGGAGTCGTTCAATGAAACGAATGCTGTTCAACGCGACGCAGCAGGAAGAACTGCGCGTCGCCATCGTCGATGGACAGAAGCTGATTGACATCGACATCGAAACCGCCGGTCGCGAACAGCGCAAAGGCAACATCTACAAGGGGATCGTGACCCGCATCGAGCCGTCGCTCGAAGCGTGTTTTGTGAACTACGGCGAAGATCGTCACGGCTTCCTGCCGTTCAAGGAAGTCGCCCGCCAATACTTCCGCGACGGCGTGGACATGCGCGGTGCGCGTATCCAGGACGCCCTCAAGGAAGGCCAGGAACTGATCGTTCAGGTCGAAAAAGAAGAACGCGGCAACAAGGGCGCAGCCCTGACCACGTTCATCTCGCTCGCCGGCCGCTACCTCGTGCTCATGCCGAACAACCCGCGCGGCGGCGGCGTGTCGCGCCGCATCGAGGGCGATGACCGTCAGGAACTGCGCGAAACCATGGCGCAGCTGCAACTGCCGGAAGGCATGAGCATCATCGCGCGCACGGCCGGCATCGGCCGCTCCGCCGAAGAGCTCCAGTGGGACCTGAACTACCTGCTGCAACTGTGGCGCGCGATCGAAGCCGCCTCGCAGGCCGGCACGACCGGTCAGCCGATGCTGATCTATCTGGAATCGAGCCTCGTGATCCGCGCGATCCGCGACTACTTCCAGCCCGATATCGGCGAAATCCTTATCGACACCACCGAAATCTATGACCAGGCACGCGCCTTCATGGATATCGTGATGCCGGACAATGTCAATAAGGTGAAGCGGTATCACGACGATGTGCCGCTGTTCTCGCGCTTCCAGATCGAGCACCAGATCGAGACGGCTTACTCGCGTACCGTTCCGCTGCCCTCGGGCGGCGCGATCGTGATCGACCACACCGAAGCGCTGGTCGCCATCGACGTGAACTCGGCGCGCGCCACCAAGGGCGCCGACATCGAGGAAACGGCCGCACGCACCAATCTGGAAGCCGCCGACGAAGTCGCGCGCCAGCTGCGTCTGCGCGACCTCGGCGGTCTGATCGTGATCGACTTCATCGACATGGAGTCGGCCAAGAGCCAGCGCGAAGTCGAGCAACGCCTGAAGGACGCCCTGCGCCACGACCGCGCACGCGTGCAGATGGGCAAGATCTCGCGCTTCGGCCTGATGGAACTGTCGCGCCAGCGTCTGCGCCCGGCTCTCTCGGAAGGCAGCCACGTCACCTGCCCGCGCTGTAACGGCACGGGTCACATCCGCGATACGGAATCGTCGGCGCTTCAGGTCCTGCGCATCATCCAGGAAGAAGCGATGAAGGAAAACACCGCGGCAATCCATTGCCAGGTGCCGGTCGAAGTGACCGCCTTCCTGCTGAACGAAAAGCGCGCGGAAATCAACAAGATCGAGTCGCGCTTCAAGGTCGGCGTCGTGCTGATCCCGAACAAGCACCTCGAAACGCCGCACTACAAGCTCGAGCGCCTGCGTCACGACGATGCACGTCTGGACGATCCGCGCGCTTCGTGGAAGCTGGCTGAAGAAGCGGCGCGCGAACTGGAATCGGAAACCGGTTACAGCAAGCGCAACGCCGAAGCCAAGCCGAAGCAGGAAGCCGCTGTGAAGGGCATCACGCCGGAGCGTCCGGCGCCGTCCGCACCGGTCAAGCCGGTGGCGGCAGCGCCCGTGGCCGCACCGGTTGCAGCTGCACCGGCCGGCGGTGGTTTCTTCGGTTTCATCAAGCGTCTGTTTGGCGGCGCACCGGCTGCGGCACCCGCACCGGCACCGGCTGTCCAGCAGGACAAGGCTGCACGTCCGGCACGCGCCGAGCGTGGCGAACGCGCTGAGCGCGGCGGCGAGCGCGGCGACAAGTCCGCTTCGGGCGACCGCAACCGCAACCGCCGTAGCGGCGGCCGTGACGGCGCAGGCCGTGGCGAAGGCGCGACCGGCACGCGTGGCGCTCAGTCGGCGCAGGCAGGTCAAGCCGGCCAAACGGCACAGGCAGGCCGCCCGGAACGCGAAGCCCGCGAGCCGCGCGAGCAACGTGAGCCGCGTGAAGCACGTGAGCCGCGCGCACCGCGTGAGCAACGCGAGCCGCGTGAAGCACGTGAAGGCCGTGGCGAGCGCGAACCGCGTGAGCAGCGCATCGAGCGCGTCGAACGTGGTCAGGACCGCAACGAAGCAGCCGAAGCCGCACCGCGCGGCGAACGCCAGGAACGTGGCGAGCGCCGTGAACGCGGTGAGCGCGCAGAACGTGGCGAGCGCGGCGAGCGTCAGGAACGCGGCGAACGCCGTCGTCAGCAGCAGCCGGGCGAAGCCGCCGAGGCACAGGAAGCCCGCCTCGAAGCCGCCAGTGCCGGCGCCGATGCGGAAACCGCTGACGCCGCTCAAGCCGCCCTCACCGATGGCGTGAACCAGGCAGGTTTCGATGAAGATGGCGCAGCGCCGCAAGGTGAAGAGCGTCGTCGTCGTCGTCGCGGCCGTCGTGGTGGTCGTCGCGAGCGCGATGCAGACGGTTCGGCAGTGATGGAAGGTGCGGAAGGCGAAGAAGGCGCAGCAGCTGAAGCACAAGCCGAAACGCAAGCCGAAGCCCCCGCGCAGGAAGCCGTCGTCCACAGCGCCGTCGCCGAGACGGTCGTGGTGACGGCACTGCCGGTCGCAGCGGCTGCAGCAGCAGAAGCCGTGCAGGCAGTGGAAAAGGCGCCGGAAGCGCCGGTTGCTCCGGTTGTCGCTCCGGTTGAGGCTGCAACGCCGGTCGAGACCGTCGCTTCGGCTCCGGTTGCGCCGGTCGCAGTCGAAACCGCCGCGCCGGTTGAAACCGTGAAGGCAGTCGAGACCGCCGCTCCGGTCGAAGCAGCGCCGGTAGCCGCCGAACCCGTCGTGCAAGCGCCGGTCGAAGCCGCTGCGGCACCGGTCGAGGCGCCCGTCGCCGAGATCCCGGTGCGCGAAGACCGCGTCGAAGCGCAGCAAGCCGAAGTCGTGCAACCGGCTCCGGTCGAAACGCGCGTCGAACTGGCTCAGGTGGAAACGTCGGTGGCAACTCCGGTGGCAACGCCGGTGCAGACGCAGGTTGAAACCGCAGCCGCTCCGGCCCCGGTCGAAGCAGTCGCTCCGGCTCAAGTCGAAACCGCAGCGCCGGCTGCCGCAGCTCCGGCTGCCGTAGCACCGGCTCAGGTAGAAACCGCAGCCCCCGCTGCCGACCTGACCCCGATGCTCGAATCGGCTGGCCTCGTGTGGGTGAATACCGACACGACCAAGCTGCGCGCCGCGCAGGACGCAGCCGCCCAGCTGGTGAAGCCCGCGCGCGTGCCGCGCGAGCGCAAGGCGCTGCCGGCCGTCGACGCCACGCCGATGCAACAGGTCGAAACCGACCGTCAGGCGTAAGCCTGATGGCGCTCAGGCACCGGATACCTTCCTCGCGGATAGTTCCGGTGCCAGCCTGATCGCCGCGTTGCAGCAAAAGCCCGCCATATATTGGCGGGCTTTTTTTTGATATATCAGCGTTCACCCTCGTCGGTGAGCGGTGGGTCCTTCGGCTAAAATCGAAACATCGCGCGAAGTTGCAGCCAAAGTCCAGTCCGAAATTTGTAGCGCAAGTCTTACGCAGAACGTAGAAACCATGTCCCGACGCATCATCCCTGTTGCCGATGCCCGCTCCCTGCCGCCGAGTCTCAAACCGGCGGCGGCTGGCGCGCGTGCGCCGTCCGGCGAAGTGGTCGATGCGCTCGCGCGGCCGCTGCGCGACCTGCGCATCTCGGTGACAGACCGCTGCAATTTCCGTTGCGTCTACTGCATGCCGCGCGCGGTCTTCGACAAGGACTATCCGTTCCTGCCGCATTCCGCCCTGCTCTCGCTCGAGGAAATCGAACGTCTCGCGCGGCTTTTCGTCGCGCAGGGCGTGACCAAGATCCGCCTCACGGGCGGCGAGCCGCTGCTGCGTAAAAACATCGAATTCCTGATCGAGCGGCTTGCCGCGTTGCGCACGCTCGACGGCGCACCGCTCGATCTCACGCTCACGACCAACGGTTCGCTGCTGGCCCGCAAGGCGCGCGCGCTGCGCGACGCGGGGCTCACGCGCGTGACCGTGAGTCTCGACGCGCTCGACGACACCCTGTTCCGCCGCATGAACGACGCCGATTTTTCGGTCGGCGACGTGCTCGACGGCATCGCCGCCGCGCAGGCGGTCGGTCTTGCGCCGCTCAAGGTCAACATGGTCGTCAAGCGCGGCACCAACGACGGCGAGATCGTGCCGCTCGCGCGACACTTCCGCGGCTCGGGCGTGGCGCTGCGCTTTATCGAATACATGGACGTGGGCGCGACCAACGGCTGGAACATGGCCGAAGTGCTGCCGTCCGCCGACGTCGTCGCGCGTATCGCCGAGCATTTCCCGCTCGTGCCGCTCGAAGCGCACAGCGCCGCCGAAACCGCGCAGCGCTGGGGCTATGCCGACGGCGCAGGCGAAATCGGCGTGATTTCCAGCGTCACACGCGCCTTCTGCGGCGACTGCACGCGCGCGCGCCTGTCGACCGAAGGCAAGCTGTACCTGTGCCTGTTCGCCTCGATGGGCTACGATCTGCGCGCGCTCGTGCGCGGCGAAGCCAGCGACGCGGCCATTTCCGCCGCCATCGCGCAGATCTGGGAACAGCGCGCCGACCGCTACTCGCAACTGCGCGGCAGCGCCGAAGCCCCGGCTTCGAGCGACGAGCGCCGTATCGAAATGTCGTATATCGGCGGCTGATCCCTTCGCGGGACAGGCCGTCCGCTTCCTGCTTGAGCGCCTCGCGCTCCCTTCACCCGTTTTGCCGATGCCCGACACCCGCGCCGCTCTCCCCGTTTCCGATATCACCGGTCTTGTGCTCGCGGGCGGCCGCGGCCAGCGTATGGGTGGCGCCGATAAAGGCCTGCAGTTGCTGCACGGCCAGCCGCTCGCGGCCCACGTGCTCGCGCGTCTCGCGCCTCAGGTCGGCACGCTCGCGATCAGCGCGAACCGCAATCAGGACGTGTACGCGACGCTCGGCGCGCCCTGGCAAGCCACGGTGCTCGCCGATACGCTGCCCGACTACCCCGGCCCGCTCGCCGGTCTGCTCGCCGGCCTGCGTGCCGCGCGCACCGGCTGGCTGCTGAGCGCGCCCTGCGATTCGCCGTGGCTGCCCGCCGATCTCGCCACGCGCCTGAGCGCAGCGGCGAGCGAACACGGCGCCGCCATCGTCACGGCCCAGACCACGGACGCCACCGGCGAAGTCAGCCTGCACCCGGTCTTCGCCCTGCTGCGCACCTCGCTCGCCGACGACCTCGCCGCCTTTCTCGACGCAGGCGAGCGCAAGGTCCGCGCGTGGTACGCGCGCCACACGGCGGCCGTCGTAAGCTTTGCCGACGAACGTGCGTTTTACAATGTCAACTCCCTGCAGGAACTCGCCGACTTCGACCGTGCCTGACCGGCACAGTCCACCGCCGCTCCATGCGCTCTGCATGACGCGGGCTTCAGGCACCTCCCAGGACGATCGCCGCAGCCGTTGTGCGAATGCGTGCGAACGCGACGCTTCTTCACCCCATGACCACGCCTAACATTTTCTCCGCGAGCGCCGGAAGCCTCGGCCAGTTCGATCCTCAAGCCTTGCCCGTCAGTGCCGCCCAGGCCATCGTGCTGCAATGGGTGACGCCGCTCGCGCAAGGCGAACGCGTACCGCTGCGCGACGCGCTCGCACGCGTCCTCGCGACAGACGTGATCTCGCCGATCGATGTGCCCGCGCACGACAACTCGGCGATGGACGGCTATGCCTTCGACAGCGCCGTGCTCGCGCAGCGCGAAGGCGCGCTGACCTTGCAGGTGGCGGGCAAGGCGTTCGCCGGTCATCCGTTCACGGGCGCGGTGGCCGCGGGCGAATGCGTGCGCATCATGACGGGCGCGCCGATGCCCGCAGGCTGCGACACCGTCGTGCCGCAGGAAAGCGTCACCGCCAGCCAGCACGCGATCACCTTTGCCGCCAACGCCGTCGCACCCGGCGCGAACCGCCGCCGCCAGGGCGAAGACCTCGCGCGCGGCAGCGCGGCGCTGCGTGCGGGCCGCGTGCTGCGCGCCAGCGACATCGGCCTGATGGCCTCGCTCGGTCTCGTCGATGTGAAGGTCAAGCGGCGTCTGCGCGTGGCGTATTTCTCGACCGGCGACGAATTGCGCTCGCCGGGCCAGACGCTCGACGCGGGCAGCATCTACGACAGCAACCGCTACACGCTCGGCGCGATGCTGCAACGCCTGAACGTCGAGCCGATCGATCTGGGCGTCGTGCGCGACGATCCCGATGCGCTCGCCGCCACGCTGCTGCAAGCCGCCGAAAGCGCCGATGTCGTGCTTACGTCGGGCGGCGTTTCGGTTGGCGAAGCCGACTTCACGCGCACCCAGTTGCAGACGCTCGGCGACGTGACCTTCTGGGGTCTCGCCATGCGTCCGGGCCGCCCGCTCGCGTTCGGCCGCATCTGGTCGGGCGGCCGTCCCGGCGCGGGCCGCGCGGCGCTGCTGTTCGGCCTGCCGGGCAATCCGGTCGCCACCATGGTGAGCTTCTACCAGATCGTGCGCCCCGCGCTGATCGCGATGTCGGGCGCGCAGCCGCAGCCCGTGCCGCTGATTCCCGCGCGCTGCGATGCGCCGATTCGCAAACGCCCCGGCCGCACCGAATTCCAGCGCGGTATCGCCGAACGCGACGCGCAGGGCCATTGGCGCGTCACGCCCACCGGCTCGCAAAGTTCTGGCGCGCTGAGCACCATGAGCGAAGCAAACTGCTTTATCGTGCTCGCCCATGAGGCCGACAGTCTCGATGCCGGCGACGCCGTCGACATCATGCTGTTCGACGGTCTCGTCTAGCGCAGCGCCCTACCAGCCGCTTTTTATCAGTCAACGACACAGCAACGACACGCTACGTCCACTCGACCTACGGACCGACTCACATGAAAAAACAGATCTCGTTCATTGCCGCGGGGCAAACCGCCAAGGCGCTCATCCTCGTGTACCTCACCTTCAGCGTGCCGGTGGTGCTGCTCGTCGCCGTGGTCGCGTTCTTCCGCTACGGCACCTTCGAACTGGGCACCGTGTTCAGCGCGCTGATCCTCAATGCGATCGTCGGCTTCGTGCTGCTGTGGATCGCCTGCCATCTGTACAACTGGGTGGCGTCGCGCTTCGGCGGCATCGAGATCCATCTCTCCGACGTCCCCGAGGAAGCCTGATGTCCGCGACGATCCGCGCCGCCGCACCCGCCGACGTCGGCGCCATTCACGCGCTGATGTACGAGCTCGCCGAGTTCGAGAAGCTCACGCATCTGTTCACCGGCACGCCCGAATTGCTGAGCGACGCGCTGTTCGGCGCGCATCCGGCCGCCGAGGCGCTGGTCGCCGAAGACGCGGGGCAGATCGTCAGCTACGCGGTGTTCTTCCACAACTACTCGACCTTTATCGGTCGGCGCGGGATGTATCTGGAAGATCTCTACGTGAAGCCGGAGCAACGCGGCACGGGTCTGGGCACGGCGATGCTGCGCGCGCTCGCGGCCATCGCGGTCGAGCGCAACTGTGCGCGCTTCGAGTGGAGCGTGCTCGACTGGAACGAGCCGGCCATCCGCTTCTACGAAAAGATGGGCGCGACCATCCATTCCGACTGGCGCATCGTGCGCGTGACGGGCGACGCACTCGACAAGCTCGCCGCGCCAGACCAGCCGGCCATCGCTTAAGCCGATTCAGGCCAAACGAAAAACGGGCCGTCCGCAGTGTTGCGGACGGCCCGTTTGCTTTGGCTGCGCTGCTGGAAGCTGCGCGCCTGGAAGCTGCGCGATTCATCCGCGCTATTCGTCCCCGGTGCGCAGCCCATCGCCGAGCAGATCCGACGCTTCCTCGCCCGGCAGCGCCTCGACGTCGCGCAGCTTGCGGTTCATCACGCGCGTGCGCACCTCGGCGGCTTCGATCGAACGCGTCACCGTTTCCAGTTGCGTTTTGGTACGCGCGAGCACATCGCCGAACTTGCCGAACTCCGTCTTCACCGCGCCCAGCACCTGCCAGACTTCGCTCGAACGCTTCTCGATGGCCAGCGTGCGGAAGCCCATCTGCAAACTGTTGAGCAAGGCCGTGAGCGTAGTCGGCCCCGCCACGCTCACGCGATAGTCGCGCTGCAACAGATCGGTGAGACCCGGGCGACGCAGGATCTCCGCGTACAGCCCTTCGGTCGGCAAAAACAGCAGCGCGAAATCCGTCGTGTGCGGCGGCGACACGTATTTTTCGGCGATGGTGCGAGCCTCGGCACGCACGCGTGCCTCCAGCGCCCGCCCCGCTTCCTCGATCCCGGCGAGATCGGCGCGCTCCTGCGCATCGATCAAACGCTCGTAGTCTTCGCGCGGAAACTTGGCATCGACGGGCAGCCAGACCGGCGCGTCCGTCATTGCGCTCGAATCGCTCGCCTTCACGCCGCGCCCCGGCAGGCGAATCGCAAACTCCACGCGCTCGCTGCTGCCCGGCACGGTCGCGACGTTCTTCGCGTACTGCTCGGGCGTGAGCATCTGCTCCAGCAGCACTTCGAGCTGCACCTCGCCCCAGGTGCCGCGCGTTTTCACGTTGGTCAGCACTTTCTTGAGATCGCCCACGCCGGCCGCCAGCGTCTGCATTTCGCCCAGACCGCGATGCACCTGTTCGAGACGGTCCGACACCAGCTTGAACGACTCGCCCAGACGCTGCTCCAGCGTCGCGTGCAGTTTTTCGTCGACGGTGCGGCGCATCTCTTCGAGCTTGGCCGCGTTGTTCGCCTCGATATCCTTCAGACGCTGTTCGAGCGTCGCGCGCACCTCGGTCAGACGCCGGTCGTTGGCCTCGATCATCTGCGCGACCTGCTGGCCGAGCAAAGTGCCGAACTGGCGCAGCGCCGCGCCCTGCTCCTCGCGCGCCTGCTGCGCCTGCACCTGCTGGCTCTGGCGCACGGCGTCGAGTTGCTGCGCGTTGGTCTCGCTGAGCTTCGCGAGTTGCTGCGCGAAGCTGTCGAGCTGGCCGTTCTGGACCGTCGCGATGCTGGTGAGATGCGCCGCCAGCGCCTGCTGCACCTGGCCGAAGCCGCCGCCGAATTCGCTGCGCGACGCCTGCGCCGTGCGGGCGATTTCGTTGCGCAATTCGCGCTCGATACGCTCGGCCGCGCGCGCCTGCGTTTCGCTGGCGCCCGACAGCCGATCGCTCAACTGATCGAGCGCGTCGAGCGTCGCATCGTCATGGCCATGCGCGCCCTGCCGCGCGCGCAGCAACGCGACGATCGAAACCGCCAGAGCGATCGCCAGCACCAGCAAGGCGATCGCCATCAACGACTCGACGCTCATGAACGCGCGCGCCCCAGCACGTCGGGGTTGATCGGGTTGGCCGGCTGACCGGCGCGCGGACCTTCGCCGAGTGCGGCGATCAGGTTGTCGGCGGCGAGATTGGCCATCGCGCGGCGCGTGCCTTCGCTCGCGCTGGCGATGTGCGGCGTCAGCACCACGTTATCGACTTCGAGCAGCGCCGGATGCACAGCCGGCTCGCCCTCGAACACATCGAGGCCCGCCGATGCGATGCGACGCGTGCGCAGCGCATCGGCCAGCGCCGCATCGTCGACAATGCCGCCGCGCGCGATGTTGGTGAGCGTGGCCGTGGGCTTCATCAGCGCGAGTTCGGCCGCGCCGATCGTGTGATGGTTTTCCGGCGTGTACGGCAGCACCAGTACGACGTGATCGGCTTCCTTGAGCAGGTCCGCTTTCGAACGATATTCGGCGTTCAGTTCGCGCTCGATCTCGGGCGCGACGCGTGAACGGTTGTGGTAGATCACGCGCATGTTGAAGCCGCTCGCGCGGCGCGCCAGCGCCTGGCCGATGCGGCCCATGCCGATCACGCCGAGCGTCGCGCCATGAATATCGGCGCCGAGGAACATGTCGAACGACCACTTCTGCCATTGGCCCGCACGCAGATAGTGTTCCGATTCGGTGACGCGGCGCGCGGCCGCCATCATCAGCGCCCAGCCGAAATCGGCGGTGGTTTCGTTGAGCACGTCGGGCGTGTTGGTGCCGAGCACGTTGGCCGCGTTGAAGGCCGTCATGTCGAAGTTGTTGTAGCCCACCGCCATGTTCGAGACCACGCGCAGACGCGGCGCGGCCGCCAGCACCGATGCATCGATCGGCTCGCCCATGGTGAGCGCGCCGTCCTTGTCGGCCAGACGCGCCTTGAGGGCGTCGGCGGACAGCGTTTCGCCGTTGTTCCAGTCGACCTCGAAATACTGCTTGAGCCGGTCGATCACGTCCGGAAAGATCGGGCGCGCCACGAGAATCTTTTGCATCGTTGCTCTCCACACTGCTGAGGTTGGTTCGTTACCGCCGGGCTACATTGTCGCGCGATCAGGCTAAACGAAGAACAGCCAGGTCGCCACGGCGAACACCGGCGTGAGCGCCACGCACGACCAGCCGAGGTAGCCGAAGAAACCCGGCATGCGCACGCCGCGCTGCTGTGCGATGGCCTTGACCATGAAGTTCGGCGCGTTGCCGATATAGGTCATCGCGCCCATCCACACCGCGCCCGCGGAGATCGCCGCGAGCGTGCGCGCGCCGCTTGTCATGAGCGTGGGCGCGTCGCCGCCCGCGAGATTGAAGAACACGAGCCAGGTCGGCGCGTTGTCGAGGAAGGACGACAGCAAACCCGTCGCCCAGAAGTAAAGCGCGTCGTTGGGTTGGCCCGGCGCATCGTTGACGAACTGGATCAGCGCCGCAAACGCGCCCGCCTCGCCCGCGCGCAGCATCGCGATCACCGGCGTGATAGTCGCGAAGATGCCCGCGAAAAGCTTGGCGACTTCGGCGATCGGCGCCCAGTCGAAACCGTTGTCCGTGCGGGCTTTGCGCGACGTGCAGAAAAGCGAGATCGCCGCCAGCGCAAGCAGACCCGCGTCGCGCACGAGGTTCTGCAGTTCGAGCCGCGCGCCCGGCAGATCGATGGCGATGCCCGGCTTCCAGACGCCGCTCATCAGCACCAGCGCGATCACACCCGCGAGCAGCACGAAGTTGAACTTGCCGCCGATGCTGAGGCTGCGCGTATCGGGCGTGGGGTCGAGCACCGCGGCGCGCGTTTCGCCTTCGCGGCGGAAGTACCACGTATCGATCAGCCAGAACGCAGTCAGCAGCACAGCGCAGACGAACAGCATCGGCAACGCGAGATGTTGCGTAGTCCA
Organism: Paraburkholderia sp. J69-1; assembly: GCF_905220255.1. Lineage (NCBI taxonomy): Bacteria > Pseudomonadati > Pseudomonadota > Betaproteobacteria > Burkholderiales > Burkholderiaceae > Paraburkholderia > Paraburkholderia sp. J69-1. The sequence continues at coordinate 81,312 of NZ_CAJMZG010000025.1, forward strand.
GAAGAAACTCACGCCATTGAGAAAGCCGAGAAACAGCGGCGGATCGCCGAGCGGCGTGAGCGAACCACCCGCATTCGCGACGAGAAAGATGAAGAACACGACCACATGCACGTTATGCCGACGGTTGTCGTTGGCGCGCAGAAGCGGCCGGATCAGCAGCATGGCCGCGCCGGTCGTGCCCATCACGCTTGCGAGCAAGGTGCCCAGCGCAAGAATCACCGTATTCGTGCGCGGCGAGCCGCGCAGATTGCCGTAGATGCAGATGCCGCCCGCGATCGTATAGAGCGCGCCGAGCAGCACGATAAACGGCACGTATTCATCGACGAGCGCGTGCAGAAAGAGCGGATACGTCGCCGATACACCGTGCGTCGCGGCAAACGGCAGCAGAAACGCCAGCGCCCAGAACGCCGAAATCTTGCCGAAGTGGTGATGCCAGAACGTCGCCGCGAACATCGGCAGGAGCGCGATCGACAGCAGCATCAGCGCGAACGGCAAGCCCCAGAAAGCGCTGAGCGTCGCGCCATCGACACTGGCCGCGTGTGCGCCGGGCGCGGCGAATACCGCCAAAGCCAGCGCACCGCCCTTCAATACGCGTTGCAAGCCCTCACGCGCCATGCACAACCACGACATGCACGCGATACGGCCCATGCGCCCCCAGAACGATGGTTTGTTCGATATCGCCGGTGCGCGACGGCCCCGACACGAAGTTGACCGCGCGCGGCAGCTCACCGCGTTCGGCGCGCATGAGCGCGAAGGCGTCCTCGTGACCGGCGACGATGCGCGAAGCCGGCACCACGGCGATGTGCGTTTCAGGCAGCAGCGCACCCGATGCCCACGTCTGCGCACCGGAAAGCAGCACCAGCGTGCCGGTTTCCGCCGTCGCGCAGAAACAGCCCGTCAGGCCGACGAGATCGCGATCTTCGGGTTTGCGGAATGCGACGCTCAAGCCCGCGCCTGCCCAGTCGAACGATTCGAGCGTTTGCCACGCGACCGCCTGCGTCGGCAACGCGCGCGCGGCGAGATAGCGCGCCGCGGCGGCGGGCACATCGGCGAGTTGCGCGACTTCGTCGACGGTCGTGGCCATCTTCTGCGCCTGCTCGACGAAATGCGCGACGAGGTCGCCTTCGAGCGGCGGACGCGGACCTTCCGGATGACGCGCGAGGTAATCGGCGACGGCTTCGCGCTCGTGCGGCGTGGGCGTGGGCGACGTCACCGCACGGCCCTGCGCCGCGCGGATGCGCGCGAGGATGCTGCGTCGAGCGGCCGTGGTATCCATGAACGTCCTCGTCAAAAAGAAGAAAGGCCCAAGAAAAAAGGCGGCGCGCCGATTATACCGGCGCACCGCCTCGTGTTTTGACGGCTCGGGCGCGGCGCTTAGGTGCCCGCGATCTCCACTTCCGTCGGCTGCTCGATGCCGAACACCTGGCGCAGATAGGCGAGATACGCCTTGTCGTCGCACATGTTCTTGCCCGGCGAATCGGACAGCTTGGCAACCGGCTGGCCATTGCAGCGAACCATCTTGATGACGATCTGCAGCGGCTGATAACCAAGATCGTTAGTCAGATTCGTGCCGACGCCAAAGGCCAGACGGCAACGGTCGCCGAAACGCTCGTAAAGACTCAGCACCTTCGGAATATCGAGCGCGTCCGAGAAGATCATGGTCTTGGTGCGCGCGTCGACGCGATTGTCTTCGTAATGCTTGAGCAGGCGCTCGCCCCACTCGAAGGGATCGCCCGAATCATGGCGCGCGCCGTCGAAGAGCTTGCAGAAGTACATGTCGAAGTCGCGCAGGAAGGCCTGCATGCCATAGACGTCCGACAGCGCGATCCCCAGATCGCCGCGATACTCCTTCGCCCACATCTCGAAGCCGTAAATCTGCGAGTCGCGCAGACGCGGCCCGAGCGCCTGGCACGCCTGCAGGTACTCGTGCGCCATCGTGCCGAGCGGCGTGAGATTGTGCTTCATCGCGTAGTACACGTTGCTCGTGCCGGTGAACTGCTCGCCCAGATCTTCCTTGAGCGTGAGGATCACCTCTTCGTGCCAGCGCTTGGAGAAACGGCGGCGCGTGCCGTAATCGGCGATCTTGCAATCGGCGAATTCGGGCTTCGCGCCCAGCAGTTCGATCTTGCGGCGCAGACGCTCGCGGCCTTCCTCGTACTGCGGATGATGCTGCGTATTGCGGAAATAGACTTCGTTGACGATCGCCAGCACCGGGATTTCGAAGAGGATCGTGTGCAGCCACGGCCCTTTGATCTCGATGTCGATTTCGCCGTTGTTCTTCGGCGAAGGCGTGACCGAAATGTACTTCTCGTTCAGATGGAACAGCGCGAGAAAGTCGATGAAATCGCCCTTGATGAAGCGCATCTTGCGCAGATACTCGAGTTCGGGCTCGGCAAAGCGCAGACGGCAAAGCTTGGAGATCTCGCTGCGGATTTCATCCACATAAGGCACGAGATCGACATCGGGCGTGCGGCAGCGGAAGCGATATTCCACGTTGGCCGCGGGGAAATGATGCAGCACCACCTGCATCATCGTGAATTTGTACAGATCGGTATCGAGCAGCGAAGTTATGACCATGATTGACTAGCCGGACTGCAATCGGAGGGCGCCCACCTCTCCTTCCCGAGCGACTGCCGCGCCTCGTGGGGCAAGCGGCGACGCCGGCGGGCGGCGGGCATCAGCGGTGCGCCCATGTTACCCGAATGCGGCATTCGGACGCGGCGCGACTCGCACGACCGTGGCGCGCGCAGGGATATTGCGCAAAAAACCGGCCGATCAGTCTTGCGTTGCACTTGCGCGCGTGAGTATGCGAAGCCCACGCAACACCGCATAAACTAATCACGAAACGATATAAACGGTGCCGCGAGGGTGTGGATAGGGAATTTCCCATTCAGTTACAATACCGCTTTTGGCGCGCCCCAACCCAGCGCCATCCCCAATACAAAAGCTTGCAGGAGCTGCCTGAATGACCCACGTTGTGACCGAAAGCTGCATCAAGTGCCGCTATACCGACTGCGTCGATGTGTGCCCGGTGGACTGCTTTCGCGAAGGTCCCAACTTCCTCGCGATTGACCCGGACGAGTGCATTGACTGCGCTGTGTGCGTGGCCGAGTGCCCGGTGAACGCCATTTACGCTGAAGAAGACGTCCCTGGCGATCAACAACACTTCACCGAACTCAACGCCGAACTGGCAAAGAGCTGGCCGAGCATCACCAAGACCAAGCCCGCGCTGCCGGAAGCCGAAGAATTCAAGGACGTGAAGGACAAGCTCGCACTGCTGGCTCGTTAATCTGGATGAGTCGGCGCGCGCCGGCTGCACGTATCGTGCTGTACGTCTCGATAGTGACCTACGTGCAGTCCGGCGCCGTATCTGTAGCCTCTGCGGTATCGTCACCCACTCCCGAAGCGGTTTTTTATCGGGAAGAGAAATAAGATGACGAATGGGTGTTGACAGACTGCGCCAGACCCCATAGAATCTCGTTCTCTGCTTTTGTTGATTCCCCGATAGCTCAGTCGGTAGAGCGCCGGACTGTTAATCCGTAGGTCCCTGGTTCGAGCCCAGGTCGGGGAGCCAGAATTTTCAAAAGCCCGTTAATCACAACGGACTTTTTAAAGAAGTTAATGCTGTAGATGTACTGCTGTTCCCCGATAGCTCAGTCGGTAGAGCGCCGGACTGTTAATCCGTAGGTCCCTGGTTCGAGCCCAGGTCGGGGAGCCAAAATCGAAGCCGTTGCGTGTCTCACGCAACGGCTTTTTCTTTTGGGGTGGCGCAAGGTGTTTGATGGCATAATCTGCCAATCAACTCATGCCGAAGGCTGCAGCCATGCCCACCCGCAATGTCGTCCTCACCGACCGGCAAGCCCATCTCGTCGACTCTCTCGTCAATTCCGGCCGATTCCAGAACGCAAGCGAAGTTCTGCGCGCTGGATTGCGTTTGATCGAGCGCGAAGAAGTGGAAATGCAGGAAAAGCTCGAAGCGTTGCGCGACGCTGCTCGTGCGGGCATCGCAGATATCGATGGCGGACGTTCGAAGAACTTCTCGTCCGCTGCGGCGCTGGGTGAATTTCTCGATGCAATCACCGATGATGTCCTTGCTGCACCTGACGCGACGAAACGCACGCGATGAGCACGGTCAAGGGAGATTGGCACATCGCACTCGCCGATCTGGCTCAACAGGACTTCCGCAATATTTTGCGCTGGACGGCCGAAAAATTCGGTCAGACGCAAACGCGTGACTACGCGCTGACGATCTCGACAACGCTGCAGGATTTGTCTTTCGGACCAGACATGCCCGGTGTTCGCCAACGCAACGAAATCGGACCCGGCATCATGACATTGCACGTCGCCCGCAATCGTCGTCGAGGCCGGCATTTCGTGGTGTTTCGCGTTTCGGAAAAAGAAAAACAGCGCATCGACGTACTGCGCATTCTGCATGAAGCCATGGATTTGCCGGCACACGTCTAGCCGTCACAGCCAATCGCCCCACCCTGCCCGATAATACCGCTTCAACATTCTCGGGAATCCGCATGAAAACGATCCGCCAACTTGCGTCAGCCCTTTGCGCGAGCGTGCTTGTCATGGGCGCGGCCCACGCCGAACAGATCGGCAGCGTGAACACCAATTTCCGCATGACCGGCTCCGACAAGGTAGTCGTCGAGGCCTACGACGACCCCGCGGTGCAAGGCGTCACCTGTTACGTGTCGCGCGCGCGCACCGGCGGCGTGAAAGGCACGCTCGGCATCGCCGAAGATCCGACCGAAGCGTCCATCGCCTGCCGTCAGGTCGGGCCGATCAGCTTCGCCGCCCCGCTCAAGCAACAGGCCGATGTCTTCAGCGAGCGCATGTCCTTCCTGTTCAAGACGCTGCACGTGGTTCGCGTGGTCGACACGAAACGCAACGCGCTGGTCTATCTGACCTACAGCGACCGCGTCGTCAGCGGCAGCGCGAAGAACAGCGTCACCGCCGTCCCGATGCCCGCCGGCACCACCATTCCGGTGCGCTAAACTGCAGGGATCGTCGCAGGATCTGTGTCATGGCCCTCTCCCGTTTTCGCGATTCCGCCCGTTACTGGCGCTCGCCGCTCCTGCCCGGCGCGGAGCTGCTCACGGCCGAGTATCACGATCACGAGTTCACGTCGCACTGGCACGATACCTACACGGTCCCCGTGATCGAGGAAGGCGCCGAGTGGTTTCGCTACAGCGGCACGCGCCACGTTGCGGAAGCGGGCAGCGTGCCCGTCATCAATCCCGGCGAGATTCATAACGGCGCGCGCGCCGTCGATGAAGGCTGGCGCTATCGCGTCATGTATGTGCCGGTCGATTATCTGCATGATCTCGCCAGCGAGATCGCGGGCCGCGCGCAGCCGCTGCCGTGGTTCGATGCCGAGGTGATCCGCGACATCGATCTCGCGCGCCGCGTCTCGCGGGCGCATCGCCTGATGGAAGCGCAGGCGGCCGAAGGCCCGGCGCCCGCGCCCGCCGATCTGCTCGCCGCCGAAGACGCGCTGATCGACGCGCTGTCCACCCTGCTCACCCGTCACGCGCGCACCCGCGCCGCCCCGCTCGCCGGTGCGCCGGATGAGCCGCGCGTCGAGGTCATGAAAGCGCTGCTCGCCGCCGATCTCACCACGCAGTTGCGGGTCGCCGATCTGGGCGTGGCCGTCGGTCTTTCGCCCTTTCATGCGACGCGGCTTTTCACCCAGGCCACCGGTTTGCCGCCGCACGCCTGGCGCACGCAACTGCGGCTGCAGCGCGCGCTCGCGCCCTTGCGCGCGGGCGTATCGGTCGCCGATGTGGCCGCCGCACAGGGCTTCACGGATCAGAGTCACTTCACGCGCCACTTCCGCCGCATGTTCGGCGTGCCGCCCGGGCGCTGGCAGATGGCTTGAACCGGACTTAAACCGGGCTTGAACCCGGCCCGAACCGTGCCGGATCTGCGCTGATCGCGCCCCAGCACCGCAAGAACGTACAAGCCACGCCCGTCGCCACCCGCTAAGCTGGCTCTCCCTATCAGGAGACCGGTTTGACCACGCATCCCCACCGTTTCAAGGAATTCGTCGCGGGCGCGCGCGACACGCTGCCGATGCTGGTCGGCGCGGCGCCCTTCGGCATGATTTTCGGCACGCTCGTCGTGACGGGCCCGCTCGCGCTCTGGCACGGCCAGCTGATGTCGCTCGCCGTGTTCGCCGGTTCCGCACAGTTCATCGCGCTCGGGCTGATCGCCTCGCACGCGAGCTTTACGGTGATCCTGGCCACCACCTTCATCGTCAATCTGCGGCACGTGCTCTATAGCGCGACGCTCGCGCCTTATATCTCGCACCTGTCGCTGCGCTGGCGCCTCGCGCTCGGCGGCGTGCTCGTCGACGAAGTGTTCGCCGTGGTCTGGGCGCACTACCGCCGCCATGCGCCGGGCGAGGTCTCGCCGTGGTATTTCCTCGGCTCGGGGCTGTCGATGTACCTGAACTGGCAGATCTGGACGGCGCTGGGCCTGCTGTTCGGCGCGGCCTTTCCCGGTTTGCAGTCGCTCGGACTCGATTTCGCGATGGTCGCCACGTTTATCGCGATCGTCGTGCCGCAGCTTGTCGCCTTGCGTTATGTCGCCGCGGCCGTGACGGCGGGCGCGCTCGCCTTTTTCTGGCAGGCCTGGCCGTACAAGCTCGGCTTGCTGGGCGCGGTGCTGGCGGGCGTGGCGGTTGGCGTCACGCTGTCGCGGCCGCGCAAGCCGCTGGAATCGGCCGATTCGAGCGATGCCGACACCCAGACGAAGCGCGCGTCGCACCCCGCCGCGCACCAACCCCAAAACCCGCACGCCATCGCCGGAGGCCGTCAATGAACTACGTCGCCCTGATTCTCGGCATGGCGCTGATCACCTGGGTCGTGCGCGCCGCCGTCTTCGTGCTCGGCGAACGCGTGGTGTTTCCGCCGCTCGTGCGCACGGCGCTGGGCTTCGTGCCGGTCACCGTGCTCACCGCCATCATCGTGCCGATGGCCGTTTCGCCGCATGGCCAGAACGCCGAGCTGACCTGGCGCAATCCGCAGCTTGTCGGCGCGCTGGCGGCCATTGCGGCGAGTCTGCTCACCAGACGGCCGCTGCTGACCATCGCTGCCGGGCTTGGCGTGTTCTTTCTCTGGCAAGGCGTGGTGTTGCGCTGACGCCTGACGCCCGACGCCCTGACGCGCCGACGACCTGACGCACGAACGCACCAGCGCGCGAAAGCAAGCGTCCAGGGATTTCGAGCACTCCATCGACTGGCAACGCTCAAGTTTCGCCCTCGTAAGCCGTTAAACCGACGAGGCCTGCTTTGGCGCCAGCGGCGACGAAGCAGGCCAGGTACCGCCAAGCAATGCCAGGCACCTGCCCGGCACCGTCAGGTACGGCAACACCAGGCACGGCCAGGAATACACCGGGGCAACCACAATGGGGCACATCACCCTCAATCTCAAGGATGAAACGCTTGCGTCGCTGCGCAAGGATTTCGACGCGTTCCTGCGCGTCTCGCTCAAGCTCGACCCGCAGTTTCTGACGCCGTCGTTTGAGGATTTCCTGCGCGCGAAGCTGCTCGACAACATGACGCCGCTCACCGAGCAGGCGGTGCAGCGTCTGTTGCAGGGTGGCCAGTACGCATGGGCCAAGCGCACGCTCGACAAGGAATTTCCGCAAGTCGTTGCAATCCTGCTGCGCCAGGCGAGCGAGTTCGGCTTCGGTGTCGCATCGCGCCCCGAATGGACGCCCGACGAGTTGACCAAGCAGTGCCGTGACTGGGCCGCGGCGATCGTGACCGAGGCACAAGGCGAAGAAGCGCTGATCGACCCGCTCGCCGCCCAGATCAAGTCGAGCGTGCAGGACATCCAGACGCTCGAAGAGACGATGCAGACGCCCGCGTGGCGTCTCGCGGAATCGTTGCGCCAGCGTGTCTACGAAGCGAAGATCGGCTGCGAACAGTCCACCGGCAGTCTGGCGCGCGAGCGTCTGGGCGAGCTGCGCGGCCTGCTGCGCATGGGCATCACGCACGGCACGTTCCAGAAGCAGGAAGCGCAGCAGATCATGGAATACCTGCGTCTGCTGAAGCCGGAAATCTTCCTCGAAGAACCCGACGACGTGTTCACGCGCCTCGCCGCCTGGCTGCGCAACTTCTTCGTGCCGCCGCCGAAGAACCAGCCGCGCTAATCCGCCTTCGTCCCCGACGCGGCCCCGGCGGCCGCGACATCGGCGGCACGCTTACTCCCACATCTTGCGCAGCTTCGCGCCGATTTCCACCTTCGCGCGCGCCGCGGCGGCCAGCCCCGCCGCACTCGGCGCAGTCACCACGGGCGGCGCCGGCCAGGCGCACGATTCGAACAGCGGCAGCATCTGCGCACCGATAAACCGCGTGCGCGACGCCCACACGTGCCGGTCGCCCGACGCCGCCTGGTTGTGCACATAAAAGCGCTGCGGCACGACGATGTGCAGATCTTCCTTCGCGCGCGTCATCGCCACGTAGAGCAGGCGGCGCTCCTCTTCCAGCTCCTCATCGCTGCCCGCGCCCAGATCGGAGGGAATGCAGCCGTCCACGCCATTGAGCACGAACACGTTGCGCCACTCCTGCCCTTTGGCCGAGTGGATCGTCGAGAGAATCAGGTAATCCTCGTCGAGCAGCGGATCGGCCGATTCGGCGCTGGTGGCGTCGGGCGGATCGAGCGTCAGCTCGGTCAGGAAGCGCTCGCGCGAAGCATAGGTGCTGGCGATGCTTTCCATCTGCAGCAGATCGGCCATGCGTACCTGAGCGTCTTCGTGATTGCGCTCCAGATGCGGCTCGTACCAGCGCCGCACGCGCTCGAATTCGCCGGGCCAGGGCGTGGCGCGCGCGCCGAGATTGTCGATCAGCGCGGTGAACGCCGGCCAGTCTTCGGCGGCGCGCGGCGGCGGCGCGAACGCGGCCAGCGCCTGCGCCGCGCGATAAGCGCCCGTGCAGGCCGCAACCTGATCGAGCAAGCGCGCCGCCGTGGCCGGCCCGACGCCGGGCATCAACTGCGACACGCGAAATCCCGCCACGCGATCGAGCGGATTCTCGGCCCAGCGCAGCACCGCCAGCACGTCCTTGACGTGCGCGGCGTCCAGGAAACGCAGGCCGCCAAACTTCACGAACGGGATATTGCGACGCGCGAGTTCGATTTCGAGCGTCGCGCTATGGTGCGCGGCGCGAAACAGCACGGCCTGCTGCTTGAGCTTCATGCCGCCTTCGCGCGCCTCCAGAATCTGCTCGACGACGTAACGCGCCTGCGTGGCTTCATCGGCGACGGTCACGAGGCGCGGGCGCTGCTGCGAGGCCTTGTCGGTCCAGAGATTCTTGGTGTAGCGCTCGGCGGCGGCGTCCATCACGGCATTCGAAGCGGCGAGAATCGGCTCGGTCGAGCGGTAGTTGCGTTCGAGCGTCACCTGGCGCGCCGGCGGATCGAAATGCGCGGGGAAATCGAGGATGTTGCGCACCGTTGCGCCACGAAACGAGTAGATTGCCTGCGCATCGTCGCCGACGACCGTGAGCCCGCGCCCGTCCGGCTTGAGCGCGAGCAGGATGGACGCCTGCAGGCGATTCGTGTCCTGGTATTCGTCGACGAGAATGTGATCGAAGCGCGCAGCAAGATCGGCGGCGATAGCCGGTTCTGCCGCCATATGCGCCCAATATAAGAGCAGATCGTCGTAATCCAGTACGTTCTGTTTCTGCTTGGCCTCGGTGTAGGCGGCGAACAGCGCGCGCAGTTGCGGCTCCCATTCGAGGCACCACGAAAACGAGCGTGCCAGCACGTTGGCGAGCGAATCGCCCGTGTTCACTACGCGCGAGTAGATCGCCAGACAGGTCGATTTAGCCGGAAATCGCTTCTCTTTCGCCGACAATCCCAACTCATGGCGAATCAGGTTCATGAGATCGGCGGAATCTTCGCGGTCGTTGATCGTGAACGCGGGCGACAGGCCGATCTGCTCGGCGTACTCGCGCAGCAAACGCGCGCCGATGCCGTGAAACGTGCCCGCCCACGTCAGGCCTTTCGACAGCGTGGCCGCCGCGCCCGATACGCCCTGAGCGATGCGCGACACGCGGCGCGTCATCTCCTGCGCCGCGCGGCGCGAGAAAGTTAGCAGCAGGATGCGATGCGGATCGGCGCCATTGACGACCAGATGCGCGACGCGATGGGCCAGCGTATTGGTCTTGCCCGATCCCGCACCGGCGATCACGAGCAGCGGTTCCGGCAGTACGGCGCCCGGCGCGAAAGCCTGCGGCCCGCCATGCTCGACCGCTGCGCGCTGCGCCTCGTTGAGCTTCGCGAGATAGGCCGCGGCATCGAAGCCCGCTTCGGCTGGAGAAGAATCGGCGAGGGAGACGGTAGACACGGCGGCAGTGGGCAAGAGTCGGGAAAGCGCCTCGGACAAAGCGCCGACGCACACTGTATATCCATACACCCCGGCCCGGCAAGCGCCTGATTCTGCTGTGATCTGGCGATATTTACCGGCAAATGACCGTCAACCGCGAACGCCAGGAAAATCACGCAAAAACGGCGACGCCCGTTTCCAGACGTCGCCGCTTCATGGTCGATGCAGGTCGCTGCGAGCGAGCGTTACTGCTGGCCCGTCGTGCCCTGCTGCTGCGCGCCAGCCTGCTGGGCCGACTGACCGTTCATCTGATCCTTCATTTCCGAATCGTTGGCCTGGCGGTCCGCCTTGCGGTTGATCTTGGCGTCCTTGACCTGCGACTTGTACTGCGTCTTGGCCTGCTTCTTCGCGTCCTTGTACTCCGCGTTCGCCGACTTCTTGGCGCTGCGGTACTCGGCGCTGGCCTTTGCGTTGGCGTCGCGCTTTTGCACCAGCGGGTCGGTGGACTGCGGCGCGGTCAGGTTCTGCGGCGCGGGCGCGGGTTGCGCGACGCCGGCTGCGGCGGGCGCCTGGCTGGGCGCCGCGCCCGGTGCGAGCGTGGGCGCAGCCGACGGCGCTTCGGTCTGGGCGAACGCGCCCTGAGCGAAGATGGCGGCAGTGGCGAGAGCGGTACCGGTAAGCAGCTTGCGAATCTGAGTCATGGCATATCCTCTTTGCAGTAGTTCCGGGAACCGGACAGCAACACGCATACCTGTCGAAAGTGGCCAGTTTGCGGCGTCGTTGCGCGGTCCCGCTCGATTCATCCGCTTCGTTCACAGCGCCTTGTGCCCGTGAATCTGTTGAAGCGGCGTTCTCGGCTGGGGTGAATCCATTTTTGTCTGAGGATGCTGATGAAGTCCCGCAACGTTACTCAACGTTTCACTTTCTGACGATTTCATAACATCTGGCCCCGAGATGTATCCGCCGCCCTGGCCGCCGCGATCGCTTATCATGCTCACCCTTCGCGCAGCCTCACTGGCGCGCTTCAGCTTCTGCTTCTGGATTCGCCATGCCCAATCTCGATTTCACCCTGACCGGCGACTACGTCGAACTGCACAACCTCCTCAAGATCACGGGCCTTGCCGATAGCGGCGGCTCGGCCAAGCAGATCGTCGCCTCGGGCGCCGTCAAGGTCGACGGCGAAGTCGAACTGCGCAAGACCTGCAAGGTACGCGCGGGCCAATCCGTGCTGCTGGGCGACACGCGGATCGCGATCCACGAGGCGCAATAGCCGAAGCACAGGAACGCCACCCAACGCAACCGATTCGAAAGCAAATGCACCATATAGGTGCTTTTTGTCCCAAACAGGCGTAATCTGCGTTTAGGCCCAAGCCTCCGCTTCTGGCCCAACTCGAACGCACACAAGGACACGCGGCGCGATTTTTCGCGCCGCGTCTGCTTTCATGACCCGATCCACCGCCCCCACGCGCGCCCACCGCGACCACGATTCGCGCCGCGCCTTCGCTCCACCCTCGCTGCGCCGCCACGCCGCCGACACCGCGCGCCTCGCCGCCCCGCTCGCCATCGCCCAGCTTTCGCAGATGGCCATGAGCGTCACCGATACCGTGCTGCTCGGCTCGCTGGGCGCGGGCGCACTCGCGGCCGGCGGCCTGGGCGCCAATCTGTTCTTCGTCGTGGTCACCGTGCTGCAAGGCGTGCTGACCTCGGTCAGCGTGAGCGTCGCGCAGGCGCGCGGCGCCGACGATCTGCATCGCGTGCCGCACATCTACTGGACCGGTTTCGCGCTTTCGCTGCTGCTGTCGCTGCCCGCGTTCGTGCTGCTGTCGTTCGCCACACCCGTGCTGCTCGCGCTGGGCGAGCCGTCGGTGCTCGCGCATCAGGTCGGCGAATACGCGGCCGTGCTGCGCTGGGGCGCGCCCGCGAGTTTGATTGGCGTGGGGCTGATGCGCTCGTTCCTGCCCGCCATCGGCGCGGCGAAACGCCTGCTCTGGGTGTCGATCGGCAGCGTGTTCTTCAATGGCTTTCTCAATTACGGGCTGATTCACGGCGCGTGGGGCCTGTCGCACATGGGCTTTCTCGGCTCGGCGGCGGCCACCAGCATCACGATCTGGCTGACCACGCTGCTGCTGATGGCGCTGCTGCATCTGCGCCCTTCGCATCAGCATTTCGTGAGCGCGCGCCGCCCCACCGCGCCGCTGATGGGCGAACTGTTCACGATCGGCTGGCCCGTGGCGATTACCTTCGCGGTCGAGGCGACGCTTTTCCTCGCCACCGGCATCGTCATGGGACTGCTCGGCGCGACGCCGCTGGCCGCGCATCAGATCGCGCTGAACGTGGCGTCGGTGATGTTCATGGTGCCGCTCTCGATCGGCCAGGCCGCCAATGTGCGCGTGGGCTACTGGATCGGCGCGGGCCAGCCGGGCGCGGCGCGTCATGCGGGCTTCGTGGCGCTCGGGCTGGGCGTGGGTTTCATGACGATGTCGGCGCTGGTGATGGTGCTTGCGCCGCACTGGATCGTCGGGCTGTATCTGCGGCTGGACGATCCCGCGAATGCGCAGACGGTCGCGCTGGCGGCTTCGCTGCTGGGCGTGGCGGCGCTGTTCCAGATCGTCGACGGCATGCAGACGGTGGGCTCGGGCTGCCTGCGCGGCCTCAAGGACACGCGCATTCCGATGCTGGCCGCGACGCTCGGCTACTGGGGCATCGGCTTTCCGTTCGGCTATGCGCTGGCATTCCACTTCGGGATGGGCGCGCTCGGCCTCTGGTGGGGACTCGCGGCGGGTCTGGCGAGCGTGGCCGTGCTGATGACCTGGCGCTTCCATCACATCAGCCGCCGCGTGCAGCGCGAAGCGGCGGCGCACGCGGGCCCGGACGCATAAGCGGCTCGCTGCACGTGACGCAGCCCGGCGGCCGTCCGGGCACCATTCGGGCGCATTCTGGCGGGCGGTTAGAATACGCGGCTGGCAAACACGGCTACCCGCCGCCCGCCAGCCGTCCCACGAGGGCGCTTGAGAATCCAATCCGGTAGAACCGGCGCATCGCCCACCCGAACCGCTCCCAAAACGCCTCCGCTCACGGACCACTCGCTCATGCTCGCCCCGATCACCCGACTGTTCCCGCTCTGGGCCGTCCTCGTTTCGCTGTTCGCCTACTTCAATCCGGGCGCGGTCGCGCCCGTCACGCCGCACGTCACCACACTGCTGACGATCATCATGCTGGCCATGGGCGTGACGCTCTCGTTCGCCGATTTCCGGCGCGTCTTCACGCGCCCCGCGCCCGTGCTGGCCGGCATCGTCCTGCACTATCTGGTGATGCCGCTGGCCGCCTGGGCGATCGCCCACGCGCTGCACATGCCCGCCGATCTGACCGCCGGCATGGTGCTGGTCGGCAGCGTGGCGAGCGGCACGGCCTCGAACGTCATGATTTACCTCGCGCGCGGCGACGTGGCGCTGTCCGTGACGATCAGCGCGCTCTCGACGCTGGTGGGTGTGTTCGCCACGCCGCTGCTCACGCGCCTTTACGTCGATGCCTCGATTACCGTCGATGTGCACGGCATGCTCATGAGCATCCTGCAGATCGTCGCGCTGCCGATCGTGGTCGGCCTGATCGTCAACCGTCTCGCCGGCGGCCTCGTGCGCCGCGTCGAACCGGTGCTGCCGCTCGTGTCGATGGTGTCGATCCTCGCGATCATCGCCGCTGTAGTGGGCGGCACGCATGCGAGCATCGCCACGGTCGGGCCGATCGTCGCGCTTGGCGTGGTGCTGCATAACGGCATCGGCCTGCTGGGCGGCTACTGGGGCGGCCGCCTGCTGGGCTTCGACGAATCCGTGTGCCGCACGCTCGCCATCGAAGTCGGCATGCAGAACTCGGGGCTCGCCGCGACGCTCGGCAAGCTCTACTTCTCGCCGCTCGCCGCCCTGCCGGGCGCGCTGTTCTCGGTCTGGCACAACCTGTCCGGCTCGCTGCTGGCCGGTTACTGGGCAGGCAAGCCCGCACGCGGCAGCGAGCGCGACGCCGACGAAGCGCGCGCGGCAGCTTCGTCCGCGCCGCGCGGTTAAGCGCCGTCGCGCATTGGCCTCGCGTATCAGGTCGATTACCCGCGCTGCACGCGTAACCGTGCACGCGCGGGCCGCCTGAGCACGCTGGCCGCCAGCCGCTGACACCACGTCAGCCACGCAAGCTCCGGCGCCATCGGCACGCTCACCTCGCAGCACACCGCCTCATCCCATCCGCCGATCCACACGCGCTCGCCCGGCGCGAACGGCAGCGCCTCGCCCGGTTCGAGCCAGTAGTCCTGCGCGTCGCCCTCGACGGTCATCAGCACGCGCCCTTCGAGCACGCCGATCACCCCGCCCTGTGCCCGCCGCACGAGGCGGCAGGCGCGTCTTGCCACATCCAGCCGCTCCACCGTCGCTTCGTCCGCTCGCGTCAGCCGTTCCATCGCCGTCTCCTGCTGTTGATGATGGAAGCAGTGTTGCGCGCGCAGCACCGGCAACGTTTCCGCCCGACGTGAAACGACGGCGCGTTCGCTCCCGCGCATCACGTTGCGCCGCTTGCCGATAGAATCGACGCAAAACGGCGCGCAACGTCAGCGAACAAAACACGCCCTGCGCCAAACGGAGAGGAGAACCCGCTTGCACGCCTTCAATGCATTGAACGCCGCCCGACGGTTTGCCGCCCAACGGATCGCCGCCCGACGCCTCTGCCTCGCGCTCGCGTGCGTGACGCTCGTTGCGGCCTGCGCCACGCGCCCGCCCGCCACCGATTACCCGCGCCAGTCCACCTCCGCGCTGCCCGCCGCCGATGCCAGCGCCACCGCGCTCGGCACCGCGCTGGCCGCGCCCGAAGCCGCGCATCCGGGCGAGTCGGGCTTTCGCCTGCTCGCCACCGGCACCGATTCGCTGCAGATGCGCGTCGCCCTCGCCCGCGCGGCGACGAAGACGCTCGACATGCAGTACTACATCGCCAACGAGGACACGACCGGCAAATTGCTGCTCGGCGCCGCGCTCTATGCCGCCGATCGCGGCGTGCGCGTGCGCATGCTCGTGGACGACCTGAACTTCCACGACATCGACCGGCTGATGGCGTCGCTCAACAGCCATCCGAACATCCAGATCCGCGTGTTCAATCCGTACGGCAGCACCACCGAGAGCATGTTCACGCGCACGCGCAACTTCTTCTCGAACGTCGATCAGTTCACGCGCCGCATGCACAACAAGTCGACCATCATCGATAACGAACTGGTGATCGTGGGCGGGCGCAATCTCGGCGACGAATACTTCAGCGCGAGCCCCACGCTGCAGTTCCGCGATCTAGATGTGCTGGGCGCGGGGCCGGTTGCGGCGAGCGTCTCCGCGAGCTTCGACGAGTACTGGAACAGCAGCGTTGCCTACCCGCTGGGCGTGCTCAATCATCAGAAGTTCGACGCGCACGATCTCGACGCCGCACGCGACGACTTGCGCAAACACTGGCGCGAAACCGCCGATCCCTACAACGCGAAGCCGCTCAACGCCACGCCGCTTGCGCAGCAGATCACGCGCAACGAGCTGGGCCTCGTCTGGGCCAAATGGCAGTTCGTGGCCGATTCGCCGGGCAAGATCGGCGGGCCGGAGCAAGGCGAACTGGGCGACGCGATGCGCTCGCTGCTCGACCGGATTCGCACGGCAAAGAGCAGCGTGCTGGTGTTCTCGCCGTACTTCGTGCCGCACGACGCAGGCGTGCAGGAACTGACGAAGCTCACGGCGCGCGGCGTGCGCGTGGCGATCCTCACTAACTCGCTCGCCGCCACCGACGCCGTCGCCGTGCAGGCCGGCTACAGCCCGTATCGCGTGCCGCTGCTCAAGGCGGGCGTCGAACTGTACGAATTCAAGCCGATCCAGCACGAAGGCACGCGCGAGCGGCGCTTCGGCATCACGGGCTCGCAATCGCGGGCGAGCCTGCACGCGAAGGCTTATGTGATCGACGACAGCACGCTCGTGATCGGCTCGCTCAATCTCGATCCGCGCTCCGCGAAGCTGAACACCGAACTCGCGCTCACCATCGACAGCCAGCCGATCGCGCGCGAAGTGACCGGCTATTTCGCCCACGCGACCGCGCCCGCGGTGAGCTATCACGTCACGCTCGCGACGCCCGAACAACTCGCGCAGCAGCGCGGCACCGTGACGAATTCGCCGCTCGTCTGGACCGATGAGGAAAACGGCATGATCCGCACCTACAACCTCGATCCTGGTGCGGGTTTTTACCGGAATCTGCTAACCGGGCTATTCTTGCTGTTGCCGGTCGATAGCCAGTTGTAGACGCATCGGCCGAGGCAAACCGGAAGTCCGCCCTTTAGCCAGACCTAGCTCAGCGTGACGTCCTTCGCGGACGCTCACGCAGGCGCCGCCACGCTGCGCCGCTGCCCAGCCACCTCGCGGACCCGACCCGTCATATGCGGCGCCGCGCCGAAACACCGGCGCCGCCTCAACATCGGAGTGTCAAGATGACCGCCAGCCATGAAAACGTCAGAATGGAACGCGACACGTTCGGCGAGATCGCCGTACCTGACGCGCAGCTATGGGGCGCGCAGACGCAGCGCTCGCTGCAGAATTTCCGTATCTCGACCGAAAAGCAGTCGCCCGAACTGATCACCGCACTCGCGTGGATCAAGCGCGCCGCCGCCGAAGTGAACCAGCAGCTCGGCGTGCTCGACGAAGCCAAGGCGCACGCGATCGTGCAGGCCGCCGACGAAATCGTCGATGGCAAGCATGCGGGCGAATTCCCGCTCGCGGTCTGGCAAACCGGCTCGGGCACGCAGACCAACATGAACTTGAACGAGGTGATTGCGAACCGCGCGAGCGAGATTCTGGGCGGCGAGCGCGGCGAGGCGCGCAAGATCCATCCGAACGACGACGTCAACCGCGGCCAGTCCTCCAACGACGTGTTCCCCACGGCCATGCACGTGGCGGTGGCGGTCGGCATCGTCAAACATCTGCTGCCGGCGCTCAAGACGCTGCGCGAAACGCTCGCGGACAAGTCGAAGCAATTCGCCGATATCGTCAAGATCGGCCGCACGCACCTGCAGGACGCCACGCCGCTCACGCTCGGCCAGGAATTTTCGGGCTACGTCGCGCAGCTCGATCACGGCATCAAGCATGTGGAATCGTCGCTGCCGCATCTGTACGAACTGGCGCAAGGCGGCACGGCGGTGGGCACCGGTCTGAACGCGCATCCGCAATTCGCGCAGAAAGTGGCCGAAACCATCGCGAAGCTCACCGGCGTGCCCTTCGTGACCGCGCCCAACAAGTTCGAAGTGATGGCCGCCGCCGATGCGCTGGTGTTCGCGCACGGCGCGCTCAAGACCGTGGCCGCCAGCCTCATGAAGATCGCCAACGACGTGCGCTGGCTCGCAAGCGGCCCGCGCTGCGGTCTGGGCGAACTGTCGATTCCCGAGAACGAACCGGGCAGCTCGATCATGCCGGGCAAGGTGAACCCTACGCAGTCCGAAGCGGTGACGATGCTCTGCTGCCAGGTGTTCGGCAACGACGTGGCCGTGAATATGGGCGGCGCGAGCGGCAACTTCGAACTCAACGTGTTCCGCCCGATGATCGCGCACAACGTCCTGCAATCGATCCGCCTGCTCGCGGACGGCGCGCTCTCGTTCAACGATCATTGCGCCGTGGGCATCGAGCCGAACCGTGCGCGCATCGACACGCTGCTCAACGAATCGCTGATGCTGGTGACGGCGCTCAATCCGCACATCGGCTATGACAAGGCCGCGCAGATCGCCAAGAAGGCGCACAAGGAAGGCACCACGCTCAAGGCGGCGGCGCTCGCGCTCGGCCACGTCACCGAACAGCAATTCGACGAATGGGTGAAGCCGGGCGAGATGGTCGGCAACACGAAATAAGTCTTTGGCAAAGGGCTGAAACGCAAAACGGGCGGCGAAGCTTCTGGCTTCGCCGCCCGTTTGCTATTGGCTTTTCAGCGTCTCAAACCTGCCCTTTCGCGACTTCATCGGGCTTGAGTTCGACGATCGCATCGAGCGCTTCCTTCACGTCGAGCGCGTATTTCGCCAGGCGCTTCTGCTCCTCGGTTTCCGGCGTGAAGGTGGGCACGGGAATCGGGTTGCCGTTTTCGTCGACGGCCACGAACACGATCAGGCAGTCGGTCGTCAGGCGCAATTGACCGCTCTTGGGGTCGCCCGCGTGCACGGTGATGTGGATGTGCATCGAGGTGCGGCCCGTGGCCACCACGCGCGCGCGCAGTTCGACCATGTTGCCGACCAGGATCGGCCGGCGAAAGCGGATATTGCCCACGCTCACCGTCACGCAATAGCGGCCCGACCAGACTGCTGCGCAGGCGTAGGCCGTTTCGTCGATCCACTTCATCAGCGCGCCGCCGTGGACTTTGCCGCCGAAGTTCACCGAAGTCGGCTCGGCGAGAAAACGGAACGTCGTTTCCGAACGGTCCAGCGGTTGGGAAGGCGTACTCATATCGGCTCCGGCTCGTGGCGTAGTGTGGGATGCGGGCCCGGCGCGCGTGCGCGTGGGCGTCGTTTTAGGTGCCGTCGATTATACGAGCGCCGAATGTCATACCGGATGTCATGCCAAATTAGGCCGCGAAGCCACGCCCGAAGCGCGCGTCGCTCCCCGCCGCTTCACGCATTCAGCGCGGAAAATCTGGCGCGATAGTCGGCGGGCAACACGCCATAGCGGCGTTCGAACGCACGCCGCAGATTCTGCTCGGTGCCGAAGCCGCAGTCGGCGGCAATCCGTTTGAACGGCAGGCGCGACTGCGCGAGCGCGTGCGCGGCAGCCTCCACGCGCATCGCCGCGACCGTGCGCGCGGGCGTACGCCCCACGGCTTCCACATAACGCCGCGCGAAGGTGCGCGGGCTCATGCAGGCGGCTTCGGCCAGCCGCTCGACGTTCAATTCGATGTGCAGGTTCGCGGCCATCCAGCCATGCAGCGCGTCGAACGCACCGCCCGCCGCGCTTTGCGCCGCCAGCGCCTCGCTGAACTGCGCCTGGCCGCCGGGGCGCTTCATGAAGACCACGAGGCGGCGCGCGGCCTGCATCGCGACGGCGTGGCCGCAGTCCTCTTCGATCAGCGCCAGCGCGAGATCGATGCCCGCCGTCACGCCCGCCGAGGTCCAGACCACGCGGCCGTCGCGTTCGTCGCGGATAAAGATCGGTTCGTCGTCGACTTCGACTTGCGGGAAACGCCGCGCGAGCTGCGCCGCATTGCGCCAGTGCGTGGCCGCGCGGCGGCCGTCGAGCAGCCCGGCCGCCGCCAGATAGAACGCGCCCGTGCACACCGAGGCGACGCGGCGCGCGCGTGGCGCATGCGCCGCGATCCAGGCGACGAGTTCGGGTTGCAGCGCGGTGTGATCGTCGATCGGAACGCCGGGGACGATCAGCGTGTCGATGCTGTCCGGATCGAGGGCGGCGAGTTTTTCCGCGACCACGGGCAGGCCCGCGAAGGTCGGCAGCACGCCGCCTTCGATCGACGCGAGCGTGACGCGGTAAGCGCCCGGCTGCGTCGATAAAGTCGCCGCGTGAGGCGATTGCGCGCGCATCGTGAGTTCGGCACGCCAGAACGCCTCGATGGGACCGCAGGCGTCCAGCAGGACAAGATCGGGTGCGACCGCGAAGACGATATGGCGTGCGTGGGCGGTTTCGGCGTGCATGGCGGGGAGCAGTCTTTGAGACTCGACCGCCGCATGATCGCACGCGCGCGACTGGCAGTTACGTCAATCTGCCATCAATTCCTGCCAGCCTTCGCTTACTTGTGAAACGAAATGCCTTCGTCGATCGTGCCGTACATGGTGATGCCGCTCGCGCTGCCGCCCGACGGGGGCGAGCCGCCCGCGCAGGCGGCGCAGAGCAGCGTGAGCGCTGCAAGGGCCAGAATCCGTTTCATGACTGCCTGTGTGCTTTCGAAGGAGCGGTCATTCTAGCCCTGCGGCATGGGGCGGCGCGGTTTCGCCAGCAAGGCGCCTTGCGCGTTCGATCACACGCGCTTACACGCGATCACACCCGAGCGCACGCGACATTTCACGCCAGCCTGAAACGTCGAATGCGGCGCTTCGCTAGAGTATCGGTATGGGTCATCGTCCGTACTTACCCCTCTGGGAGAACCTGTCATGCCGCTGCCTACCGCCGATGAATCCGCGCACTTCCCCGGTCTCGCGCGCGTCGCCGCACTGCTGGCCGATCCGGGCCGCGCCGCCATGCTGTGGGCGCTGATGGACGGCAGCGCCCGGCCGGCCGGCGAACTCACGCTGATCGCCGGTCTTTCGCCTTCGGCCGCCAGCGCGCATCTGGCGCGCCTCGCCGAAGGCGGCCTGCTCGCGCCCGAGGTGCGCGGGCGGCACCGCTACTACCGCATCGCCACGCCCGAAATCGCCCAGACCATCGAGGCGCTGATGAACGTCGCGCACGCCACCGCGCCCACGCGGCCTGTCACGCGGCCGACGCGCACCGTGCCCGTGGAGATGCGCCACGCGCGCACCTGCTACGACCACATGGCAGGCGAAGTGGCCGTGCGCGTCTTCGACCGGCTCGTGGCCGGCGGCCTGCTGGTGCGCGAAGGCGACGATCTGGAAGCGACCGAAAGCGGGATCGCCCGGCTCGCGAGTTGGGGCGTCGATCTCGGCGCCCTGCGTGCGCGGCGGCGACGCTTTGCCTGCACGTGTCTGGACTGGAGCGAACGGCGTCCGCATCTGGGCGGCGCGCTGGGCGCGGCGCTGCTCGAACGCTTTACCTCGAACGGCTGGGTCGAGCGCACGAGCCGTCCGCGCGTGCTGCGCATCACGCCGCTCGGGCAGCGCGAATTCGACGCGTTCGAGCGCGCCTGAAACGCCGAATCACCTGACAAATCGCCGACAAATTCATTTAAAACATCCGCAAAATCGGCGTTTTGGGCGACTGTCACACGTTCTGTTACAGAAGGTGCATAAGCGGCAACAAATGCGTGCGCATGGAAACACGGGCGTTGGATAAAGTGGGCCACATGACCTTCCCAAATCTTTCCTCGGGATCGTCAGCTGTGCATGGGGCAGTACTCGCGGCTAAAGCCGCACGTACTGTCGACAGGAGATCACCATGAAATCGCCCACACAAACCAACCGCTACCTCGTCAGCCGCCACACGCTCGTCGCCGGCGCCGTGCTCGCCGCCTTCGCGTTCAACCTCGCCAGTCCCGCAGCCGTTGCGCAGTCCGCGCCTGAGTCCGCACCCCAGGCCGCCGGCGATCCGCCCTCGCGTATCGCGCGCCTCGACTACATGGCCGGCGACGTCACCACCGAACCCGCGGGTGCCAGCGACTGGTCCTACGCCCAGCTGAACCGCCCGCTCACGACCGGCGACCAGCTCTGGAACGACGCCAACGCGCGCTCGGAACTGCACATCGGCTCGACGGCCGTGCGCATGGGCCCGCAGACCAGCCTCGACGTGCTCAATCTCGACGATGCCAGCGCCCAGCTCAAGGTCGCGCAAGGCACGCTGTCGACGCGCGTGCGCTCGCTGCCCGCCGGCACCGCGTACGAAATCGATACTCCGAATCTCGCGCTCGGCCTGAATGGCCCGGGCGATTATCGCGTCGATGTCGCGCCCGACGGCAGCGCCACCACCGTCACGGTGCGCAGCGGCAGCGTGACCGTCTACGGCGAAAACGGCCAGATGCCGATGCAGGCCGGCCAGCAGATCCGCTTCACGGGCACCGCGCTGCAACAGGTCGCCAGCGACGCCGCGCCGCCGCCCGACGCGTTCGATCAGTGGGCGCTCGCGCGCGATTCGGCGGAAGACCGCTCGGTGTCGGCGCGTTACGTTTCGCGCGACATGCCCGGCTATCAGGATCTGGACGCCAACGGCACGTGGCGCGAAAGCCCGCAGTACGGCGAAGTCTGGGTGCCGAACGCGGAGCCGGCCGGCTGGGCGCCGTATCACGACGGTCACTGGGTCTGGCAGGCGCCTTGGGGCTGGACGTGGGTGGATGACGCGCCCTGGGGTTTCGCGCCTTATCACTATGGCCGCTGGGCGCAGGTCGACGATTCCTGGGCGTGGGTGCCGGGCCCGATGGCCGAAAGCGCGCCGCCGGCCTACGCGCCGGCTCTGGTCGCCTTCGTGGGCGGCGGTGGCGGCGGTTCGGACTGGGGCGTGAATCTGGCCATCGGCGGGGCGGCGGCGGCAGGCGTCGCGTGGTTCGCGCTCGGGCCGGGCGAAGCTTGGCATCCGGGCTGGGGCGGCTGGAGCCCGCATTACTATCAGCGCGTGAATCAGACGGTGGTGGTCAATAACTATCGCCAAAACATCAACGTTCACAACACCTATGTGAACTACCGCGTGCCGGGCGCCGTGACGGCCGTGCCCGCGACCGCCTTCGTGCACGGTCAGCCGACCGCGCGCTTTGCGCAGCGCGTCGATCCGCGTCAATGGCAGAACGCGCGCATCCAGCCGGGCACGCCGGGCATCGCGCCGGTTCAGGGTAGCTTCGGCTCGAATATGCGCCGCGCCGATTATCGTCCGCCGGCCACGCTGAACCAGCGTCAGGTCGTAGCGACGCGCGCGCCGGTCGCGCCGCCCGCCTTCCGCGATAACCTCGCGCAACGTTTTGCGCACAGCGGCGGTACGGTGCTGGGTGCTGGCGCGCCGGTGGTGCGCGTGTCGGCGCCGACTCATGCGTCGTTTGCGCCGTCCTCGGCGGCTGCGCACGGCGGCTGGCCGCAGCAGAACGTGCGGGTCGTGCCGCCCCACTCGCCGCAAATGAGCGCGGCGGGCCGCCCGAACGGTGCGCCAGGCATGGCGATGCAAAATGCGCCGCATGCGCCGAATGTGGCGGGTCAGCCGAATCAGCCCTTGGGCCAGCACGGGCAGCCGAATTTCGCGCCCACGGGTGCGGCGGTGGCCAATATGCACGGTCCGGCTGGTGCGCAGGCGAATGAGCCGCACGGCGTGCCGCGCCCGCCGCAGTTCGGCGGTCATGCGGAAGCGGGCCAGCCGCAGGCCGCGATGAGCGGACGTGCGCCAGCGGCCGGTCAGCCGGGCGACGCGCGCCAGCCTGCGCATCAGCCCGAATGGACCCAGGCGCATACGCCGATGGCGATGCGCGGACAACCAGGCGCGAACGAAGCTGGCCGCCCGCAGGCGCTGGCGATGCAGCCGCCGCATCAAGGCGCTGCGGAGCGCGCGCCGCAGATGCAGCCTCAGGCGCAGGCGCCATCGCAAGCGCCGCAACATGCGATGCAAACCCAGGCACGGCCGGAGCAGCGTCCTGAAGCGCGCGAGGTGCCGCAACCGCAAGCCCGCGCTGACGTCCGCGCGCAGCCGCAGGCTCAGCAACCGCCGCAACAACAGCAACAACCGCGTGAGGCATTCCATCCGCAACCTCAACCGCAGGCCCAGCAGCAACCGCGCGTCGAGCCGCGTGTACAACCGCAGCAACCGCAAGTGCAACAACAGGCGCATGCGGAATTCCATCCGCAGGCTCAGCCTCAGCCGCGCCAGGAATTCCACCCGCAGCCGCAGCCTCAACCGCAGCCGCGCGCGGAATTCCATCCACAGCCGCAACCCCAACCGCGCGCCGAACCGCGCCCGCAGCCGCAACCCCAGCCGCACCCGCAGGAACACGCGGGCGGCAACCACGACGAACACCACCACGGCTGATCGTCGCCATCATCGCCAAAACAAAAGCCCGCGAACATCGCTGTTCGCGGGCTTTTTCCATCTGACGCAACAAAAACGTTACACCGCCATCGGCGCCGTCAAATGCTCGTGATGCCGATAACCGGCCAGCGAGAAGTCCGAAGGCTCGACCTTCTCCAGCCATTCCGGCTCGTACACGCCCGTCTTCGCGTAATCGGGCACGCGCCCGGAAATTTCCAGACGCGGGCTTTCGAAGGGCTCGCGGCGCAACTGCTCGTTGAGCATGTCGAGCTGATTCTCGTAAATGTGCGCGTCGCCGATGAAATACGTGAACCAGCGCGGCGTATAGCCCGTCAGCCGCCCGACCAGGCTCAGCAGCACCGCGCCTTCGGTCAGATTGAACGGCGTGCCGAGACCCACATCGTTGCTGCGGATGTACAGGCACAGCGAAATTTCGCGCTTCGCCGGGTTCGGCAGGAACTGATACAGCAGGTGGCAGGCAGGCAGCGCGATCTCTTCGAGCACGGCCGGGTTCCACGCATGAAACAGAATCCGACGATCCGCCGGGTTGTTCATGATGGTGTCCAGGCACTGACGCAGCTGGTCGATCGCCTTGTAAAGCAGCACTTTGGGCTGACCGTCTTCGCTGAATTCCGTCACGCGCGCATAGCCGCGCGATTCGGCATCGGCGATCTGCGCGCTCGCGCCCGCGTCGAGCACCTTGTAGGCCGGCCACTGGCGCCATTGCACGCCGTAGACATCGCCGAGATCGTCGGTGCCCTGACGGTAGGGGTTGGCGAGCCACTGGGCGTTGTCGTTCGCGTTGGCGTCCCAGACCTTGCAGCCGAGCGCACGGAAATCGGCGGCGCTGCGCGAAGCGCGCATGAAGCCGATCAACTCGCCCACGGCCGACTTGAACGCCAGCTTCTTGGTCGTGACAGCCGGAAAGCCCTGCTGGAGGTCGAAGCGCAGCATGGCGCCCGGCATGCTGATCGTGCGGATGCCGGTGCGGTTTTCCTGCCAGCTGCCGGTGTCGAGAATCGAGCGGACAAGCTCGAGATACTGTTTCATGCGGAGTTCCTGAACGGGGGCGCCCGCGCCCCGTGCGGATTCAAAAGCGAGATTCTATAGCAAGCGGGCGTTCGCTGATCGGGGGCCATTTCGCCGCAATCCCGCCGTCTGCACGCGCGCTTTGCTGCGGCGGCGGCAAAACCGGTAAAACCATTTGCAGACCATTTAAATTTCGCACGCGTTCGGCGCTGCAGAACATTCAGCCCAAATACTTCAATCCTGGGAGGAACACGTATTCGTATAGGAACGCCTTTTGCGCAAGCGATTTTTGCGCCCTGCCTTGCTTCATACGAAACGGCAATTAATGCCGATAACTGCCTTGGCAATTGCCTTTGATAATCGCTGGAAAAACTATTTGCGCGACACGCAACATCGCAAAGTCGCCGATTTTAAAGGCGTGAAAAATCGCGAAGAAAATAACAAGACTATTGGGCGAGACCCAGCGCAACGCCGTTATCGCGATTTGGGAAAAGGAAGAATGGGAAGGAAGACAATCTGGCGGACGTGGCGGCCCGCCTGTGCGGGCCGCCATCCGCACGAGTCTGCGCCCCCGCGCAAGCCCGCTTGCACCCCTGACACCCTCATGGCCATTTCAGGCTCTTCGTCAGCGCTTCAAAAACGTCTCGATGCCGCACGTCCTGATCACGCCCAGACGGCCGGCAGCGATCGGGAGCTGCACGGCTGTCGTTGGTCCCCACCTGCGAAGCCCGTCAGGCTCCGCCCCCCGAAACCAGTCCGCCCGGATGCGGCGCAAGCGGATCGCTTTCCATATGCCGCATGCCGTGCGCGCACAGCAGCCGGTACAAGGTCACCCGCGAAATGCCGAGTTCCTGCGCCGCGTCGCCCAGCCGGCCGCGATGACGCAGCAAGGCCAGTTCGATCGCCTGACGCTCCGCCGCTTCGCGCGCCTGCGCGAGCGACACCGGCACGACTTCGACGTAATCGCCCAGTTCCAGATCGCGCGCCGTGATCGCGCGCCCTTCCGACATGACGATGGCGCGGCGCACGCGGTTGATCAGCTCGCGCACGTTGCCGGGCCAGCTGTAGTTATGCAGCGCCGCGATGGCGTCCGGCGAAAAGCCGCGCAGGCGGCGCGCGCCGTCCTTCTTGAAACGTTCGAGCATGTGGCGGGCGAGCAGCTCGATGTCCTTGCCGCGCGCGCGCAGCGGCGGCTCGTCGATCTGCAGCACGCACAGGCGGTGATACAAATCCTGCCGGAAACGCCCTTCCACCATGGCCGCGCGCATATCGACGTGGGTCGCCGAGATAATCCGCACATCCACCGGCATCGACTGATGGCCGCCGAGGCGTTCGATCTTGCCTTCCTGCAGGAAGCGCAGCAGGCTGGCCTGGCTTTCCATCGGCAGATCGCCGATTTCGTCGAGGAACAGCGTGCCGCCGTTGGCCGCTTCGACCCGGCCGATCTTGCGCTGGCTCGCGCCCGTGAAGGCGCCGCGCTCGTAGCCGAACAGTTCGGATTGCAGCAGATGCGGCGGAATCGCGCCGCAGTTGATCGGCACGAAAGGCGCGTTACGGCGCGACGAGCGCTCGTGAATGGCCACTGCCGTTAGTTCCTTGCCGGTGCCGGATTCGCCCGAGATAAACACCGGGGCGTCGGTCATCGCCACCTTGCGGATCGAGCGGAACAAGGCGAGCATCGCCTCGCACGAGCCCACCATTTCGCCCTCGGCGCCGCCCGTGGTGTCGTTCGAGGCGGCTTCGACCAGCGAGACCATGCCGTAGGCGTGGCCGACGGAATCGACGATGCGCTCGCCGCTCCACGGCACCGTTACGTAATCGAAACAGTAATCGCGCACCAGACGGCGCAGATTGGCGTCCTGCAACTGGCCCGTGGTGGTCGCGGCGACCCAGCCCACGTTCGGCAACGTCAGACACGGCTCGAACGCGCCGATCTCATGCAGATGAAACTGGCTCGACAGATCGAGCAGGCCGCCTGCAGGCGTGCCCGCGCGCAATGCGCGCCGGGCGTCCCGGGCATTGCCGACGATCTCCACCTGCCAGCCGCGCTCGTGGAACCGCTCGTTCAGCGCTTCGTTGGGACTGCGCGTCACGTAAACCAACTGCCGCGTTGCGGATTCCATTATTCAGATCCTCTTGCCAACACATCGTTGCGGAATGACGGCACGCTCCTGATGTACAGACACGCAGCAAACGCACCCTGCGCCCGGCACCTTTGGACCAGACGACACAGAAGCATTTGCTGACAGTGAATCCCCGAGCTGCGACGTGTGTATGTCAACAATCTGCCCATGAACTGGGCTTTTTCTTATCGGCTTTACGCTTTTTTCTGAAGCTTACTATATGCGCCCAGGAATTGGATAGGAAATATGCGGCGTGAATGGATTAGGGCTCAATGGAAAGGTTTCCATTAGAGGTTTGCCCTGAATCATAAGAAGAAAAAGATTACGAACGTATCAATTCCGGGCGCGCGGGCAACAAAGGCTTGCAACAGACATTACGTAACGGCATTACGTAACAAAAAAATCGCGCAAACGTTCTCCGTTGAAACTCCTGAATCATTTCCAGGGGTTAAAAGAGTCCAACGTTTCAGCGCTGAAACATTTTCTCGAAAATCCGCTATTCAAAATCCGCTGAAAATAACGGGACCCCCGTCGTATCAACGTTTTGCGGGACATGGCACACGTTTCGCTAAATGAGTCGCACCAGGAGACACGCCATGCGACTCATCCCTTCGAACGTCAAGCTCAGCGCAGTCAGCCACACCACCGCCCTCGCGGCCGTGCTGATTCCCGCTGCGCTCTTCACTGTTGCGCCGTCGGTGTACGCCCAGACCGCAAGCGATGCGGCCGGCGCCCCGCTGGTGGTCGCAAGCGTGAATGCCGATGTCGTTCCTGTAACGACGGCTGCCGTGGCTGTCAGCGATGCAACCGACACGAACACGTCCGGCGCAGCAGCGTCGGCCAGTTCGCTGAGCGCCGCGCCGCTGGCCGCCGATCCGGTGCCGGCCGGCGACGACCAGGCGGTTGCCGGTGTCGGTTCGATCGACGACCAGACGCTCTCGCGCCAGCGCGGCGGCGCGGTCGGCATGTTGATGGTGGCCGCGACCCCGCAGCTGATGCGCGGCGGCAACAACGTGACGCTCTGGGACGAAATCGCCCCACCCGCGCCACTGCCGATTCCGGTCGATAGCGGCCAGGCGGCGCAAGGCAACATCGCCAGCTACACGAGAAAGTAAAAGCAGCAGCAGAAACAAAAGCGGCAGATGAAACAGATTAGCGCAGTCGACCAGACGCAGTAATCCAGATACAGGACCCACGCCGTACGCGGCGTGGTGCGGGAGCGGCGAACCCGAGTCGCCGCCCCGAGGGGCAAGACGGAGACCGACATGACCGTTCGCTTTACGACGCCAGGCTCGCGCCGGCGTTCCGCGCGGATCGCAGCCGTCCTGAGCGGCGCGTGCGCGGCGGCGCTCGCAGCAGGTGTCAGCGCGCAGCAGGTGGTGAACCCCGGCGACATCATCGTCGAGCGCGACATCACCCCGCGTAGCGCGTTCGCCAATGTACCGAAGAGTCAGGACCCGGTACTCGTGCGGGCCACGACGTTCCCGAAGAATTCGTTCGATCCGGCCATGGCCACGCTCGTCAACGATACAGATTTGACCAACGCACGCGGCAACTCCGGCGTGAACACGACTGGCGCGATGGCTGGCGAAGCAGCCGGCGTGCAGGCCATCAACCGGATCCTCGTGGGCAACCCGGCAGGCGGCTCGAACAGCGCACTCGGCGCGGGCGGCAGCGCGACGGCGATGGGTGGCATCGGCAACACGATTTCCAGCACGGTCACCGGCGCATTGGCGCCGCTCACCAGCGCACTGGGCTCCATTGGAGGAGTGAAATGATTCGTCGTCCCAACCTTCTGTCCGCGCTTGCGCTCGCTCTCGCATCCGTTGCGTGCGCAACGGTCGCGCAGGCGCAGGTCACGGTCGGCGCCATCGCTGTGATCGCACCGAATGCCGCGGTCTCGACGACGGGCGCGCTGACGGTGAACGAAGCGGCTGGGCTCGACAACGCTCAAGGCAACCAGTTGACCATCACCAATGGCAGCTCGGTCGCCAATGTGAATCTGGATGATCAAAGCACCTCGACCCGCGCACGGCTGGCCAATGCCACCGCGCTGATCGGATCGGGCGCTTTCTCCAACACGTCCGGCGCCATGATGGTGAATCAGGCGGCAGGCGTGGGCAATATCCAACGCAACAGTGCGCAGATCGGCACTGGGGCGCTCGGAGTGGCGATGCTCTCGGACGGCGAGCTGTCCGCGGTCACCGCTCAGAACGGCAACAAGGGAAGCCAGGCAGGCCAGGCAGGCGGCATTCGTGAGGTGCGCATCGATGGTGCGGCCTTCAGGAATGCAACGGGCCTCGTGCAGGTGAACCAGACGGCCGGTGCCGGTAATGCAACGGCGAACAGTTTTGTGCTCCGTCCCCCGGCGGGCACTCTTTTCTAACTGACCACTCAAGTATCGGAGCGAAACATGAAGCGCACCCTCATCGCAGCGGCAGTCCTCGCAACGGCAGCCAGTTCCGCTTTTGCAGCCCCGAAGACGGCCTACCTGTTCAACTACACGGCAGTTGGCGAGCAAGTCGGCATTGAAGGTTGGGTCAGCCTGTTCGGATGCGTCAGCGTCTCGAGCACGGCCGGCGCCGTCATCAACAACACGCAGACCACGAGCGGCGGCAAGCTCATTCCCCAGGCACAGAGCTATGTCACCGGCAACGTGACGACCACGTATGACAACAACACGTGGAGCGTGAACGGCACCGGCACGAACTCGACCTACAAGAACTCGTCGTATGCGACGGCTGAACAGTCGGCATCGTCGAGCTCGCAGTCGAAGACGCACAACGTCGCTTCGTCGACGTCGACGACGTCGGCCAGCAACAAGGCCTTCTCGAAGACCTACAACGCCGGCATCGCAGCTGACTATCACGTTGCCACCGACAGCGGCAGCGCTCACAGCTCGTCGAAGACCAGCGCGTCCAGCAACACGGGCGACGCAGCGGTTGCCACGACGTACAGCAGCACGGGCAACAACACGTCGACGAAGTCGCAGAGCGGCAACGGCAGCGCAGCCGTGCAAGTGACGACGAACAGCAGCGGCAACCTGGCTAACGGCACGGCAGGCATCGCTGTCGCCGGCAACGAAGCTACGTCGCATACGAAGACGAACTCGCACAACAACACCGATTCGACCAGCGCAGGTATCGCGTGGACGTCGCAGGACAACAAGAGCTCGAGCCACACCTCGCAAAACGCGAACACCGCCTATGCCGACGGCACGGGCAGCGCAGCCGTCTCGGCCTACGAGAACGGCACGAGCTCGAAGTCGAGCAATTCGAGCAAGACGTACAACCATTCGTATGGCGAATCGAGCTCGAGCCAAAGCGCTCAGGCTCACTCGTATGCGAAGGCCACGCAGGAAAGCAAGTCCTGGGGCTATAGCGTGAGCGACTCGCTGACCACGGTAAACGAAACGACGACCGGTTCGGTCACGCAGCACTACAACACGCAAGTCGCCGGCACGCTGAACGCCACCACGGGCAGCGATGCAGCAACGGGCGTGACGGGCAATCTGGGCGTGAACATCGCCGAAGGTATCAACAACGCACAGAGCAACAACGTTGCCCTCGCGTCGGTCGATGTCGGCAATGTGTTCGGCAACGCTCAGATCTTCAACAATCAGGCTTCGGGCGGCTCCGCCAACGTGAAAAACTTCAACCTGAATGCGTCGGTGGGTGATGGCTCGCTCGCCAGCGTTTCGGGCAACGTGGGCGTGAACGTCGCATCGGGTATCGGCAACGCGCAGAACAACAGCCTCGCCGGCTCGGTCACGACGTCGAGCAACGCTGGCACCGCCAAGACGACGGCCATGGTCGCCACCGACAACAACGTGCAGGACGCAGCGATGTCGGCTACGGGTCAGTTCCAGGGCACGGCAACGCTGGGCGCAGGTGCACTCGCCGGCGCAAGCGGCAACATCGGTGTGAACATCGCCGGCGGTATCGGCAACCTGCAGCACAACGGCATGGCCATCGCCGCAATCAGCAACGGCCACTAAGCAGTCCGGAAGTAGTCGCAAAACAGGGCTGTACCCAGATGCACCGGTCGCCGCCACACGCGGCCGGTGCATAAACCAGAAGCAGGAGACCACCATGTCCGGGTCGGAATCGTCCCCGGCGTCAAGGATGTGTGCTGTCGCGCTGGCGCTCTTCGCCACCGCGGCTTTCGTGCCTGTCCATGCGCAATCGATGATCGATGCAACCCACCTGGTCGGCGTGCCGATCAAGTTGCCGTTGCGTTCGATGCGCGATATCCGCTACAGCAGCATCGTCAACCAGCAGTACGACTACAGCTGCGGCGCCGCCGCGCTCGCCACGCTGCTCAAGTACGGCTATGGCATCGACATCCCGGAACCGGAACTGATTCGCCGCATGATGGTGTACTCCACGCCCGAGGTGGTCGTGAAGAACGGCTTCTCCATGCTCGACATGAAGAAGTTCGTCGAAACGATCGGCCTGCGCGGGCGCGGCTTCCGCGTCAATACCGATGCCCTGTATCACCTGCAGATTCCCGTGCTCGTGCTGATGAATATCGATGGCTACGAGCATTTCGTGATCGTCAAGCACGCCGAGAACGGCCGCATCTTCATTGCGGACCCGGCGCTCGGTAACCGCATCGTCGCTGAAGACGATTTCGCGAAGACATGGAACGGACTCGTCTTCGCGGTGCTCGGCAAACCGTTCCTGGAGGACTCTCCGCTGTTGCAGAACAACGAGTCGCTCGCATTGAAGCTGCGCGAGAACGCCCTGCTCAACGGCGCGGCACCGACTCCCTTCTTTGAATACGGCCTCGATAAGGCCGTCATGTTCTGAAGTACACAAGAGTCATGAATCGCAACCTCTCACAGACTGGCATCGCTGCAGGTATCTGCGCGCTCGCCTGCGCTTATTCGAACGGTGCGTGCGCCGCAGAGAGCCTTGCTGCCACGCTGCCCGTTTTGCCTGCAGTACCCGCTTTCCTCGGCGCCGACAGCGCCGATGCCCATCCCGTGCACTGCGAAGCCGTCGACGATGACGTGCTCGCTCATCAAACCGGCAAATACGCCGGCAACGACATGATTTCGGGCATGGTCCTGAACGTCATTTCGCAATGGCAACTGCCCAACGGCGCCACCGCCACCGCCCAGGGCGCGCTTACCGTCGTGCAGAACACCGCCAACCAGCTCAGCGCCAGCGTGCAGACCAGCGCCAGGGTCACCGACCCGGTCGCAGGCGGCACCACGGCGGCCAACAGTGGCGCAACACCGAACACGTCGGCCTCGGGCGGACAGAACGTGGCAGTCAACGGCGTCTCGCAGATCACCCAGGTGGCCGGCAACAACAACGTCGGCTCCAACGCCGCGACCATCGATTACACCAGCAGTACGGGTGGCGCCGCCGTGATCGCCGGCGGCTCGAATGCGTCGAGCGCAGCAGCATCGAACGCCAGCGGCACCATCAAGGCCGGGATCGCCTTCGGTGGCAACGGGGTCACCGTCACGTTGCAAACCCCTGCGGGCATCGCCACGCAAAACATCATGCCGAGCAACATGGCGCAGGCGGGCTCGATCGCCCAGCTGCTCCAGGTCGCGGGCAATAACCAGCAGGTCGCCAATCAATTGCAACTGAGTCTGCAGACGCAGCAGATGAGCGCGCAAATGATCCGGCAGGCCGGCGTATTACAGGCTCTGCGCAATACCCGCTGACAACCGATTAACCCTTGAGCGCCGCCCACCGCCATGGGCGGCGCGAGAAAACCCAGAGGAGACCTAAGAAGGAGACCAGTACACGCAGGCCGAGGCCCTGCGTGACGTATCGAGGAGGTGCATCGACGTGCGCGGGCGCGGGACCAGGGGGTTCCGGCAGGCGGGCGATTTCGATCCGGGGGAAGAAAAAATGAACACGATATTCAAGACGGCAGTGCCGCAAATGCGGCTGGCCGCCATTCCTGTAGCCGTGCTGGTTTTCACGCTTGCGCAGAACGCTCACGCGCAGGCACTGCAAGGCCAGTCGCTCGAAGACCGGCTCAACACGCTCATGCGTGTGGTCGACGAGCAGCAACGCCAGATCCAGTCTCTCGAACGCCAGGTGACGAACCTGGAAATGTCGCAGCGCGGTCGCGGCATGCCGGGCGCCGGTGCGCCCGATGCGTCCTCCGGCACGAGCGTCGCCGAGCAGCCGGGCGCGGACGGTTTGCCCGTACCGCTGCCGCCGCTCGCACAGGCCTTGCCCGGCGCCAACGCGCCCGGCTCGCTCACGGGCACCGCCACGGGCGTGCCGGTGAACCCGCCCTCGCCTGACGCAGGCGCGACCAGCAGCGCAACCGGCACCTCGGCCACCAGCGGCCCGCAACAAGGCGCGCCGGTGGGCGTGAATCCGAACAATCCGACCGTGGGCGAAACCCAGAAGAACGCCGAGCCCGAGCGCACCCAGGCCGAACAGGCCGTCGTGCAGCGCGAACACGCTCCGCTCTTCGACCACAAGCTCACGCTCGACTGGGGTATCAGCGATACCTACTACGACCGGCGCCAGCTGCAGCTTTCGGGCTTCCTCGCGCTGGACGCGATTTTCCTCGGCAACATCAATCTGGGCGAGACCAAGTCGCACCAGATCATGGCCGATCTGGACACGCGGTACGGCCTGACCGACCGCATGAGCATCGACGTCGACGTGCCCTACGTCTACCGCCACAGCAGCTTCATCGTGGGCGGCGCGGGCGGCTCGGCCAGTTCGCTGTCCGATTCGTCGGTCAACTCGAACGCCATCGGCGACGTGAACTTCGGGATCTACTACCAGTTCCTGAAGGAAACCAACAATATGCCCGACGTGGTCGGCAGCCTGCGCGTGAAAACGCCGACCGGCACCTCGCCGTTCGGCATCAAGGTGCAGCAGATCTCGCAGGACAACACCAACCTCGTCGCGCCGACCAAGCTGCCCACCGGCACGGGTTTCTGGAACGTGACGGCCGGCGTCTCGGTGCTGAAGACCTATGACCCGGTCGTGCTGTTCGGCAGCCTCTCGTACACGTACAACATTTCGCGCTCGTTCTCGGACATCTCCTCGGTGATCGGGCAGACGCAGCCGGCCGACGTGAAGCTCGGCGACATCATCCAGTTCGGCGGCGGCGTCGCACTCGCCTTCTCCGACAAGGATTCGGCCAGCATCTCCTACACGATGGCGATCGAACCGCAGTCGAAGACCAAGTCGCCGGGCGGCAGCTGGACCGGCGTGCCGGGCAGCGAGACGACGGCCTCGGTGCTCAACTTCGGGCTCAATCATGTGGTGAACAAGCACCTGACGATCAACGGCGCCGTATCGGTGGGCCTCACGCCCGATGCGCCGAATTTCGTGGTCGGCGTGCGGTTCCCCTACACCTTCTGATGAATACGAGGTCAATCGTGCGCGAATCCTCACATCTGAGCGCCAATGTGACGTCGTTCGCCGGGGCGAGCCAGCGGCTCGCCGTGGTCGGGCAGTCCCCACGAGCCGCTTTCACGGCGGAGGAAGCTGCGGCAGCCGTCGCGGCTGCGGCCGATGCTGCGGCTGCCAGTGCAGCAGCGAGCGCCGCGGCAGCCGAAGCTGCGGCAGCCGATGCTGCGGCAGTCGACACGGCGGCAGTCGACACGGCGGCAGCCAACGCAGCGTCCACGACGGCGCGCGGCAGCGATGCACCGGGCGTGGCGAATATCACGAACGTAGCGAAAACGACGAAGACCGCCGATGCGGACACCGCCTCGCCCACGCAGCGCGCCACCGGCCGCGCCGGCGATGGCCGCCCGATCGCCGACATCGACCGCATGCTTCTGTACGTCGCCCGCACGCCGGACACGCAGCTTGGCGCGTATCTGAAAAGCCGCGGCTGGGAAGTCGCCACGGCCAAGAGCGCGCACGAAGCCACGCGGCTCGTGAAGCAGGAGCCGACCTGCGCCGGCATCGTCGATCTGACCGGCTTCGCGCCGCGCGATCTGGCCGGGCTCGAAGCCGTGCTGCGCCTGCAACAGGTGGGCTGGATCGCGCTCACCGACGCGCAGCGCCTGACCGATCCCGAAGTGCGCCGCATGATCCGCCACTACTGCTTCGACTACGTGAATCTGCCGGTCGCGCCCGCCACGCTCGACTATCTCGTGGGCCACGCCTTCGGCATGGTCACGCTCTGCGACCTCGACGAAGTGCCGGCCAGCGCGAATCAGGACGAAGACGAGATGGTGGGCACCTGCGAAGCGATGCAGCAGCTCTTTCGCACCATCCGCAAGGTGGCGAACACGGACGCAACCGTGTTCATCTCGGGCGAATCCGGCACCGGCAAGGAACTCACCGCACTGGCGATCCACGAACGTTCGCCGCGCCGCAAGGCGCCGTTCGTGCCGATCAACTGCGGCGCGATCCCGCACCATCTTCTGCAATCCGAACTATTCGGCTACGAACGCGGCGCGTTCACGGGCGCGAACCAGCGCAAGATCGGCCGGGTCGAAGCCGCGAACGGCGGCACGCTGTTCCTCGACGAAATCGGCGATCTGCCGCTGGAAAGCCAGGCCAGCCTGCTGCGCTTCCTGCAGGAAGGCAAGATCGAACGGCTCGGCGGCCACGAACAGATTCCCGTCGACGTGCGCATCATTTCGGCTACGCACGTGGATCTCGAATCGGCGATGCGCGACGGACGTTTCCGCGCCGACCTGTTCCATCGTCTGTGCGTGCTGCGCGTGGACGAGCCGCCGCTGCGCGCGCGCGGCAAGGACATCGAAATCCTGGCGCATCACGTGCTGCACAAGTTCAAGATGGACGGCGCGCGCAAGATCCGCGGCTTCACGCCCGATGCCATCGAGGCCATGTACAACTACAACTGGCCGGGCAATGTGCGCGAGATGATCAACCGCGTGCGCCGCGCGATCGTGATGGCCGAAAGCAAGCTGATTTCCGCCGACGATCTCGACCTTGGCCAGTTCGCCGAGCAGCAGACGGTCACGCTGGCGCAGGCGCGCGAATCGGCGGAAAAGCGCGCGATCGAGGCGGCGCTGCTGCGCCATCGCCATCGCCTGACGGAAGCGGCCGCCGATCTCGGCGTGTCGCGCGTGACGCTGTATCGGCTGATGGGTACGCACGGGCTGCGCGACGAGAAGTCGATCTTCGGCGGCGAGGCGGAAAACCAGGCAGATTGTCAGGCCGATGGTCAGGTTGAAACCCACGCCGGGCTTCCGGCGGAACCGGGCGAGCCTGCGGAGTAACGGATCCGCGCAGTACGCGCCGCTGCGGGCCGGCTTCGGCTTGCGGCGGCGCGCGTTTGTGCCTGCATGCCTTCGCGCCCTTCCAGGGCCATGAACGGGATTCAAAGCGCCGTCGGGTAGAATCGATGGGATCGACCTTTCAATTCCATCGCACTTCGACTCTCCGACACACTCGATGACGACGCTCACCCTGATCGTCGCTCGCGCCCAAAACGGCGTGATCGGCCGCGACAACGAGCTGCCCTGGCGGCTGCCCGAAGACCTTGCTTTCTTCAAGCGCACCACCATGGGCGCGCCCATCGTGATGGGCCGCAAGACCCACGAATCGATCGGCCGCGCGCTGCCCGGACGGCGCAACATCGTCGTCACGCGCGACGCCGGCAAGCGCTTCCCCGGCTGCGACACGGTCACGAGCCTCGAAGCGGCGCTCGCGCTCGCGGGCGAAGACCAGGCGCCCGAAGCGTTTCTGATCGGCGGCGCGCAGCTTTACGCCGAAGGCATCACGCTCGCGCACAAGCTGATCGTCACGGAAATCGCCGCCGACTTCGAAGGCGATGCCCACTTCCCGGCACCGGACGCGGCGCACTGGCGCGAAACGGCGCGCGAAACACTGCACGCGAACGCGCCCAACGATTTCGATTTCGCGTTCGTGACTTACGAGCGGCGGGATTGAGCTGGAACATCGCCAGAATCGGCGCGACCGCCATTACCAGTCAGCCTCCGGTTTACTTAGTCCCAAAATGGGACTAATATCCACGCCATGCGCATCGTAGCCAGGAAAACCCTGCTGGAATTCATCAGAAACCACGCACAAGCAGAACAGTCGCTGCTCGCGTGGTACGCGGAAGCCAGCCAGGCAACCTGGCGCACGCCGCAGGACATCAAGGCGCAGTACGCGTCGGCGAGCTTTGTCGGCAAGAATCGCGTGGTGTTCAACATCAAGGGCAACGCTTTTCGATTGATCGTCGCGGTCGCTTACCGGATCGGCGTCGTCTATATCAAATTCGTTGGAACACATGCCGAGTACGACAGGATCGACGCGGCAAACGTGGAACTGGAGTAATGGGTATGGAAATTCGTCCGCTGCACACCGAGCAGGATTACGAAGCCGCACTGGCGATCGTGTCCGGACTCGTCGACGCCGACCCCGCGCCCGGCACGCCCGAAGGCGACGAACTGGAGATCCTGTCGATTCTGGTCGAGCGCTATGAAGCGGAACACTTTCCGCTCGCCAGCCCCGATCCTATCGAGGCCATCAAATTCCGCATGGAACAACAAGGGCTTTCTGTCCCGGATATGCAGCCGTATATCGGCAACGCGAATCGGGTTTATGAAGTGCTCGCGGGCAAGCGCGCGCTGAGCCTCGCCATGATCCGCCGTTTGCACGCGGGACTGCACATTCCCGCCGAAGTGCTGATCGGTACGGCTTGACGCCCTCTGCCCCCCAAACAAAACGGCACGCCCAGGCGTGCCGTTTTCACATCTGCAGGGCGCGCGAAGCGCCCACGCAAGCCGCTTACTGCCCGGCCACCGTCATGCGCTCGATCAGCACCGAACCGGTCTGACGCGTGCCACGCGCCAGCGTATCCGCGCCCACCGCGACGATATGGCGGAACATCTCCTGCAGCGTCGACGCCACCGTGATTTCCTCGACCGGATACTGGATCTTGCCGTTCTCCACCCAGAAGCCCGACGCGCCGCGCGAATAATCGCCCGTCACGAAGTTCACGCCCTGCCCCATCAGCTCGGTCAGCAGCAGACCGGTGCCGAGCTTCTTGAGCATCGCTTCGAAGTCGTCTTCCGGGTTCGTCAGCGAGCTTTGCAGTTGCAGGTTGTGCGAGCCGCCGGCGTTGCCGGTCGTCTGCATGCCGAGCTTGCGCGCCGAGTACGACGACAGGAAGTAACCCTGCACCACGCCGTCCTTGACGACTTCGCGGCGTTGCGTGCGCACGCCTTCTTCGTCGAACGGCGCGCTGCCGGCGGCGCGCGGCACATGCGGATCTTCGACGATCTGGATATGCGGCGCGAACACCGGCTTGCCCAGGCTATCGACGAGGAACGAGGTCTTGCGATACAGCGCGCCGCCGCTCGTGGCCTGCACGAACGCGCCGAGCAACCCTGCCGCCAGCGGCGCTTCGAACAGCACCGGCACCTTGCGCGTATCCAGCCCGCGCGCGTTCAGGCGCGACAGCGCACGTTCTGCGGCGTAGCGACCCACGGCTTCGGGCGAAGCCAGTTCGCCCGCGCTGCGCCGCGAGGTGTACCAGTCGTCGCGCTGCATGCTGCGCCCGCTGCCCGCGATGGGCGCGCAGGCGATGTAATGACGCGAGTACGGATAGCCCTGCATGAAGCCGCTGGACGTGGCCAGCACGAACTGCGAATGCTGCGCCGAAACGCTCGCGCCTTCGGAGTTGGTCACGCGGCGATCGGTCGCGAATGCGGCGTCTTCGGCGCGGCGGGCGATCTCGACGGCTTCGTCGGCCGTGACGCTCCACGGATGGTAGAGGTCGAGGTCGCGCGGCGTGGTTTCCAGCAGCTCGCGCTCGGCGAGGCCGGCGCAATCGTCGTCGGCGGTGAAACGCGCGATGTTGTAGGCGGCCGCCACGGTGTCCTTGAGCGCCTGCGCGGAAAAGTCCGAGGTGCTCGCGTTGCCGCGCTTGTTGCCGATATAGACGGTGACGCCGACCATCTTGTCGCGATTGTGCTCGATGGTTTCGACTTCACCGCGCCGCACGGACACCGAAAGACCGTCTCCTTCGGAGAGTTCGGTCGCGGCGTCGCTCGCGCCGAGCGCCTTCGCGTGGCGGAGGATGTCCGACGCGATCTCCTTCAGTTCGTCCTGGGTGTGCGGAAAAAAACGCTGCCGGGCTTCGATGTCTGCTGCCATTGTCGTTACGGTCCGGTTTTGGGCCGGTGCGGCCCGCTTGTCGTGTGTCGGAGGTGTCGCGTGATGCGTCGCGCGCGTGCTGCAAACCGCGCGCAGGTGCGCCTTCGCTGCATGCTGCTTCTGGCGCGTTTTGCGATCATAGCAAGGACTGCGCGCGCGCACCGAGGGCAAGCATGCGGCGCTGCCGCATGACGCAGGCGCTGCGTGCATCACAGCGCCATCGACCACAGCCTGCCCGGCACTTAAAGCGCTCCACATCCATCCAGCCCGATCGGCTCGCGCGCGCACGCTACAATATGCGTCATGAAACGCAAAACCCGCATTCAACCTATGAACGACGCTGTCGTCGAAGTCGACGACAACGGTTACGATCGCCCGAGCAAATCGCAGCTCAAGCGCGAGATGGAAGCCCTGCAGCAACTGGGCGTGGCGCTCGTCGAGCTTCCCAAGGACGCGCTCAAGCGCATGCCGATGACGGAAGACCTCTCGGACGCCGTCCACGAGGCGCGCCGCATCTCCGACCACGAAGGCAAACGCCGCCAGCTCCAGTACGTGGGCCGCATGATGCGCGGCCTGACGGAAGACGAAGTCACCACCCTGCGCACCGCCATGGACGCCTACCGCGGCGTGAACAAGGCCGCCACGGCGCGCCTGCACTGGATCGAGCGCACGCGCGACAAGCTGCTGGCCGACGACGAAGCGCTCACGCTCTTCATCCGCGACTATCCGGCCGCCGACCCGCAGGAAGCCCGCACGCTGATCCGCAACGCGCGCCGCGAGCAGCAGCAATCGAAGCCGCCGAAGTCGTTCCGCGAACTGTTCCAGTGGATCAAGGACGTCAGCAGCGTGGGCGACGAAGACGCCGATGACGCCGCCGGCGAGGACCGCGAAGATGACGAAGCCTGAGCGCAGCCATCCTGACGAACTCGTGATCGGCCTCGTGTCGGTCAGCGACCGCGCGACCAGCGGGGTCTACGAGGACAAGGGAATTCCGTCGCTGATGGAATGGCTGGGCGCGGCGCTCAAATCGCCGTGGCGCGCCGAAACGCGCCTGATCCACGACGACGCAGCCACGATTTCGGCCACGCTCACGGCGCTGGTCGACGGTCTGGGCTGCGATCTCGTGCTGACCACGGGCGGCACCGGCCCCGCGCGCCGCGACGTCACGCCCGAAGCGACGCTCGCCGTGGCGACGAAGGAAATGCCCGGTTTCGGCGAGCAGATGCGCCAGATCAGCCTGAATTTCGTGCCGACGGCAATTCTGTCGCGTCAGGTGGCCGTGATCCGCGAAACCGACGATCACGCCGCCCTCATCATCAACCTGCCCGGCCAGCCGAAGTCGATCAAGGAAACGCTCGAAGGTCTGCGCGACGAAGCCGGCCGCGCGAAGGTGCCCGGCATTTTCGCGGCCGTGCCTTACTGCATCGACCTGATCGGCGGGCCGTATATCGAAACCGATCCGGCCATCGTGGCGGCATTCCGGCCGAAGAACGCGCAGCGTCAGCCGCAGTCCTGATCCGCCAGGCCGCCAAGGCAAAACGGCGCCCGAGGGCGCCGTTTTCTCTATCGACAGCCGCTGAACGCTTACTTCGCGTCGCCGCCCGCAGCCGGTGCTGCCGCATCGCCCAACGGCGCCGACGGAATCAGGAAATGCTCGCGGTAGTACTTGAGTTCGTCGATCGACTCGTGGATGTCGGCCAGCGCCGTGTGCATCGCGCGCTTCTGGAAACCCTTGTAGATCGCGGGCTGCCAGCGGCGGCACAGTTCCTTGAGCGTGCTCACGTCCAGATTGCGGTAGTGGAAGAAGCGTTCCAGCGTGGGCATCCAGCGCGCCATGAAGCGGCGGTCCTGGCAGATCGAGTTGCCGCACATCGGCGACTTGCCCGGCGGCACGTACTGCGAGAGGAACGCCATGATCTGCTCGGTGGCGCTTTCTTCGGTAACGGTCGAAGCGCGCACGCGCTCGGTCAGGCCCGAACGGCCGTGCGTGTTACGGTTCCACTCGTCCATGCGGTCGAGCACGGCTTCGGACTGATGGATCGCCAGCACCGGGCCTTCGATCATCTTGTCGAGCGTGGAGTTGGTCACCACCACGGCGATTTCGATGATGCGGTCGTTATCGGGGTCGAGACCCGTCATTTCCATGTCGAGCCAGATCAGGTTCATGTCGGTGCGCTCCATCGCCGGAGTCGCCTGGCCCGACGGGTCAGCGGAAGTGATATCTGTCATGGAATTCGCCTGAAACGGTAGGAAAGCGGCGCGCGCCGCGTGCGGGCTCCGGTGTCATCGTGCGACCTCTGCAGGATGCGATGGCCGGGCCGCCAAGAACATATAATTGTCGCATAGATACCACGGACTTCCCGGATGCCTACTTTGTCCCCATCGATGTCCCCAGCGCTGGCCTTCAGCGCGCTTTTCATCGCCGCCGTACTGGCGATGGTCGCCACCAAGCTCTGGCTGGCCTCGCGCCAGACCCGCTTCGTCGCGGCCCACCGTCATGCGGTGCCCGCACAGTTCTCCGCCACCATTGCGCTCACGGCGCACCAGCGCGCCGCCGACTACACCGTCGCGCGCACGCGCCTCGGCATGGTCGAGATCGTGCTGTCGGCGGTCGTGCTGATCGCGCTCACGCTGCTGGGCGGCATTCAGGCGCTCGATCTGGGCCTCTCCGATCTGCTCGGGCGCGGTTACGTCGGCCAGATCGCGCTGATCGGCGCGGTGCTCGCCATCAGCGGGCTGATCGATCTGCCGCTCGATTACTACCGCCAGTTCGTGGTCGAGGAGCGTTTCGGCTTCAATCGCATGACGAAGGGCATCTTCTTCATGGACCGCATCAAGGGTCTGGTGATCGGCGCGGCTTTCGGTATTCCGCTGCTGTTCGTCGTGCTCTGGCTCATGAAGCAGGCCGGCAGCCTGTGGTGGCTGTGGACGTGGGCGGTCTGGGTCGTGTTCCAGATGCTCGTGCTGGTGCTCTACCCCACCTTCATCGCGCCGCTCTTCAACAAGTTCGAGCCGCTCAAGGATGAAGCGCTGCGCTCGCGCATCGAAGCGCTGATGCAGCGCTGCGGCTTCGCGGCCAAGGGCCTGTTCGTGATGGACGGCAGCCGCCGCTCGGCGCACGGCAACGCCTATTTCACGGGTTTCGGCGCCGCCAAGCGCATCGTCTTCTTCGACACGCTGCTCGCGCGCCTGTCGGGCAGCGAAATCGAAGCCGTGCTCGCGCACGAACTCGGTCACTTCAAGCGCCGCCACGTCATCAAGCGCATGGTCGTGACCTTTCTGATCAGCCTCGTGCTGCTCGGTCTGCTCGGCTGGCTCACGCAGCGCGTGTGGTTCTACGAAGGGCTGGGTGTGCGTCCGTCGCTGCTCGGCGGCAACGAAGGCCTCGCGCTGGTGCTGTTCTTTATCGCCGTGCCGGTGTTCCTGTTCTTCATCACGCCGCTGAACAGCCTGAGCTCGCGCAAGCATGAATTCGAAGCCGATGCCTTCGCCGCCACGCAGACCGACGCGCAGCAGCTCGTCAACGCGCTGGTGAAGCTGTACGAGGACAACGCGTCGACGCTCACGCCCGACCCGCTCTACACCGCGTTCTACTACTCGCATCCGCCGGCTTCGCAGCGGATCGACAAACTGCTCGCGCACGCATGAACCGGCGCGCATCGAAAGCCGCCGGCGGGGCTGCACAACCTGCCCAGAACAGCACGACGAACGCGACGCTACACGGCGTCGTGATCGCCGCGCATGGCCGTCACTACCTGGTCGCCCCGGACGACGGCGGCGTGCCGCTCCAGTGCTTCCCGCGCGGCAAGAAAAGTGAGGTCGCGGTGGGCGATCGGGTCGACTATCAGTCGACTTCGGCCGACCAGGGCGTGATCGTCGCGATCGGCGAGCGGCGCAATCTGCTCTATCGCTCCGACCAGTACAAGTCGAAGCTCTTCGCGGCCAATCTCGACCAGTTGCTGATCGTGCTCGCCACCGAGCCGCACTTCAGCGAGGATCTGCTCGGCCGCGCGCTCGTCGCCGCCGAAGCCAACGGTCTGAAGCCGATCATCCTGCTCAACAAGATCGATCTGG
Source organism: Paraburkholderia sp. J69-1 (assembly GCF_905220255.1). Lineage (NCBI taxonomy): Bacteria > Pseudomonadati > Pseudomonadota > Betaproteobacteria > Burkholderiales > Burkholderiaceae > Paraburkholderia > Paraburkholderia sp. J69-1. The sequence continues at coordinate 124,611 of NZ_CAJMZG010000025.1, forward strand.
AAGCCGTGCTGCCGCTCGCGCGCCAGCGCCTCGAACGCTATCGCGAACTGGGCTACACGGTGCTGGAAGTGTCGGAGAAGAAGCAGCCCGAGGAAGCGCGCGCGATTCTGATGGCGCATCTGGGCGGCCATCAGACGATCCTGCTCGGCCAGTCGGGCATGGGTAAATCGACGCTCGTGAATCTGCTGATTCCCGATGCCGAAGCCGCCACGCGCGAGATTTCCACTGCGCTCAACAGCGGCCGCCACACGACCACCTTCACGCGGCTCTACAAGCTGCCGGGCGGCAACGATGCGGGCGCGCTGATCGATTCGCCGGGCTTCCAGGAATTCGGCCTCTATCACCTGACCGAAGGCACGCTCGAGCGCGCCTTTCCCGAGTTCCGGCCGCTGCTCGCGCATTGCCGCTTCTACAACTGCCACCACCTGCACGAGCCGGGCTGCGCGGTGCTCGAAGCGGTCGAGGACGGCCGCATCGCCGAGGTGCGGCACGCGCTTTACGCGCAGCTCGTGCACGAAATCAGCCAGGTCGTGCGCTAAGGCGCGCGCTTTCGTCCACGCTCATGCTCAAGCTCGTGCGCGCGCCCAATGTGGTCATCGCCCAGCACTGGATGAACATTCTGGCCACGGCGGGCGTGCCTTGCGAACTGCATAACCGCTACCTGAGCGGCGCGATGGGCGAGATTCCGGCCGAGCAATGCGCGCCGGAGATCTGGCTCGTCGACGATCGCGACGAAACGCTCGCCCGCAGGCTGATCGCCGATGCCACGCGCGGCCCGGCGCCGGGCGCACCGGCGTGGCGCTGTCCGCAGTGCGGCGAGATGCTGGAGCCGCAGTTCACGGTCTGCTGGCAATGCGGACGCGAGCGCGATCCGCGCGACGAATAAAAAAGCCCGCTTCGAGCGGGCTTTTTTACGGATGTCGGGTCGCCTGGACGGGGTCTAGACCCAGACGGCAATCGTCAGCATCAGCAGCAGGATCATCCACAGGATCACCGCGCGCCACACCAGACCGACCGCCGATTGCAGCGTGCGCGGCGTGCAGTCGTCACCGACCGTGTACGGGCCGCCGTCGCCCGGCTGGGCGAGCGCATCGACGCTCGATTGTTCCGCAAGCGGGCCCGACAGACGCGCACCCAGCGCACCGCTACCGGCGGCCAACAGCACGCCTTCGTTGGTATCCGGCCACTGATTTGCGTGATTGCGCCAGGCGTAGATCGCATCCTCGAAATTACCGACGATGGCAAAACCCAGCGACGTCAGCCGCGCGGGAATCCAGTCGATCACGAAGAACACGTGCTGCGCGAAATTCGAAAACGCCTCGGTGCGGTCTTCGGCCGGACGCGCCCACTCGCGCGCGAGATATTCGGAGAGGCGATACAGCACCGCGCCCGCCGGCCCGATCGGCACGAGGAACCAGAAGAACACGCCGAACACGTGTCGATGCGAGGCCACCACGGCATGAATGAGCGTGTGGCGCACGATTTCGCTCACGGGCATGTCTACGGCGTCGATGCCAGTCCATTCGGTGAGGATTTCGCGCGCGCGCGGCACGTCGTCGTTATTCAGCGCGAGGTGGATATCGGTGAAATAGTGGCTGAACTGCCGGAAACCAAGCGTGAAGTACACCACCACCACGTTCCAGAGGAACGCCAGCACGAAGCTGATGTGATAGAGCACGTAGTAGACCAGCGCCGTAGCCGCCGTCCAGGGCAGCACGACCACCAGCCAGGCGATCAGGCCATGTTTCTGCTTGCCGGCGTCGAAGCCGTGCGCGGCCCATTCCGCATTGAGGCGCACCAGCGCCATCACCGGATTATTCGGCGAAAGCGCCCGCACCTGTTCGATGACGAGAGCCAGCAATACGGAGAAGAAGGTCATGCGACGCGCCGTGCAAGTCTGGTTGCAAAAGGGGTTTCAGGGGCTTTCTGAAAATTTGTTGCAACGATATCACAGGGCCAGATGTGCCAGAGCGTCGAGCGGCAAAGACGCAACAACGTCGTAAGATTGCGGCGAGAATCGGCAATATCGCGGGATAAATCTCGTGCGCTCAGGTGTGTTCAGGCGAGCAGAAAGCGATAGAAGTTGCGCAGCATGCCGGCGGTCGCGCCCCAGATAAAGTGCGACGTGCCCACCGCCCCGGCGCCCTCGCCCTGTTGCGGATACGGCATCGCGAAAAAGCGACGCTCGCCGCCTTCCCAGCGGAACAGCCGCACCTGATGATTCGCCGGGTTCATCAGAAAATTCAGCGGCACTTCGAAGATGCTCGCCACTTCGAGCGAGTCGGCGGCCAGCGAAAACGGTTCGTGCACGAGGCCCACCACGGGCGTTACGCGAAAACCCGTGCCGGTCAGATACTCGGGCAGCGCGCCCAGCACTTCGACGCGCGCGGGATCGAGATCGATTTCTTCATGCGCCTCGCGCAGCGCGGCGGCGACGGGCGTGGCGTCCGACGGTTCGCGGCTGCCGCCGGGAAAGCTCACCTGGCCGGCGTGATTGCTGAGATGGTCGGCGCGCTGCGTGAGCAGCACCGAAAGACCGGACGAACGCACCACGAGCGGCACCAGGACGGCGGCTTCGCGCGGATCGCGCAGATCGGTGAGACGGGATTCCTGCGGCTCCGGGTCCCAGGGCAGGCGCTGCTCGAAGCGCGCGCGCAGTCCGTCGGGCGTGAGGCGCCCTGCTGCGACCTGGGGCAGATCGGCGCCTGTCGATTCGATCGGGAGACTTTCGGGTTCAAATACTGGACGGATCAACGGCTGACTCAGAGTTCGGGCACAAGCGATTATTTTGCGGCCAAAAAGAAAAAAGCACCCCGAAGGGTGCTTCTTTCTTACAGCTTTTACGCCTGCTCTGCAGCCGGAGCAGCTGCGCGGTCTTTCGACACCAGCTTTTCCTTGATGCGAGCCTTCTTGCCCGACAGGTTGCGCAGGTAGTACAGCTTCGCGCGACGAACGTCGCCGCGGCGCTTCACTACGATGCTTGCCAGCAGCGGCGAGTACGTCTGGAACGTACGCTCGACGCCTTCGCCCGACGAGATCTTGCGAACGATGAACGCCGAGTTCAGACCGCGGTTACGCTTTGCGATCACGACGCCTTCGTATGCCTGAACGCGCTTACGCGTGCCTTCGACAACGTTCACGTTGACGATCACCGTATCGCCCGGGGCGAAATCGGGGATGGTCTTCTCGCCCAGCACGCGCTGGATTTCTTCCTGCTCGAGTTTTGCAATCAGATTCATGGATTGACTCCGTAAGCCATCTTGTCGGCGTTCGTACCCGTTGACGGAAAAACCGGCAACTACGGCCCCGATAGAGGATGGATTCACAACTGGCGCCGTTCACGCATGAAGCGGCGCCGCCTTTGGGCGCCTCGCGCCCTGCCCGCCCGAAGCTTTACGCTTCGTTCGCGCTCTTCGCGAGACTAGCGAGCCATGCCTCGTCGGCACGACTCAACATCTTGTTCTTGCGGGCCCGAGCGATCAGATCAGGCCGTTTTTGCCACGTGTTGCGCAGCGATTCGCGACGACGCCATTGCTCGATTTCCGCATGATGGCCGCCAAGCAGCACATCGGGTACACGCACGCCGTCGTATTCCTCCGGTCGCGTGTAATGCGGGCAGTCGAGCAGACCGTCCACGAAACTGTCCTGCACCGCCGAGAGCGCGTCGTTCAACACACCCGGCAGCAAGCGCACCACAGCATCCATCAGCGCCATCGCGGGCAGCTCGCCACCCGAGAGCACGAAGTCGCCAAGGCTGACTTCCTCGTCCACGTAACGGTCGACGAGACGCTGGTCGATTGCTTCGTAGCGCCCGCACAGGATCACGAAACCGGGTTCCTGGGCGAACTGCACGGCGCGCTCGTGCGTGAGCGGCTTGCCTTGCGGCGACATCAGCAGCACACGCGGAGCGGCTACGCCCTGCTCCGACTGTGCGGCCTTTGCTGCGCCGATCGCTGCTTCCAGCGGTTTGGCCAGCATGACCATGCCGGGTCCGCCGCCGTACGGGCGATCGTCGATAGTGCGGTAATTGTCGGTCGTGAAATCGCGCGGATTCCACGTACGCAACGTGTAACGCTGCTGTTTGGCTGCCCGGCTGGTGATGCCCCAATCGGTAATCGACCGGAACATCTCGGGAAAGAGCGTAACGACATCGAACTGCATCGCTCTCTCCGTTCAGCGAATCAGCACAGCAGGTTTAATAGTCGGCTTCCCAGTCGACGACAATGCGTTTCGCCGCCAGGTCCACCGTCTTCACAAATACGCCGACAAACGGGATCAACCGTTCGCCGGTGTCGGGTTTGCCGTCCTTGCCCGTTTCCGGGTACTCGATGCGCATCACCGACTGCGCACCGTTGTCGATCAGGTCGGCGACCTTGCCCAGCTCCACGCCCGTCTCATTGACGACGTCGAGACCGATCAGGTCGACCCAGTAATACTCGTCGGCTTCCGGCGCAGGGAAATCGGCGCGGCTCACGTAGATGCGCGCACCGCGCAGAAGCAGAGCAGCGTCACGGTCGGCGATGCCGCCCAGTTGCCCGACGACGGAATCGCCGTGCACCTTGGCGCTCAATCGCACCGCGGAATGACGCTCGGGATGCTCGCGGCCCTTGAGGAGCCACCAGCGCTTCGCCGCCAGCAAGGCTTTGCCGCCTTGCGCGTGCGGCGCGATCTTCAGCCCGCCTTTAAGGCCATAGGCTTCGATCACGGCGCCAACTTCGACGGCATCGGCCGGCCAGCTCGCCGGAGTTTCGGCTCGCAAACCTTCGGCGGCAGCCGAAACCTGCGAACTGGGCGCGCTTTCGCGCGCCGGCGTTTTACGTACTGACGGCACGAACGCACCGAAAACCGGTGCGGACCGTGCCGCGCGTCCGCCAGCCTTGCCACTGTTCTGCGGCGTCACTGCGCCCGTAGCCTTGGCGTCCGCTTTTGCGTCGTCATGCTCGGGCATGGACAAACCTCGCAGCCAGCTTGAAATCGCACACGCGGCTTACGCTGCGCGCACGGGGGTAAAACACGTCAAAGACTTAAGCAGCCGGAGCAGCAACAGCCTTTTGCGCTTCCTTCACGAGACGGGCAACTGCCGGCGACATTTGTGCGCCGTTTTCTTGCCAGTACGTCACGCGATCTTGAGCGATGCGCAGCGTTTCACCCTTGGTAGCGACCGGGTTGTAGAAGCCCACGCGCTCGATGAAGCGGCCGTCACGACGGTTACGCGAATCGGTTGCGACGATGTTGTAGAACGGGCGCTTCTTCGAGCCGCCGCGTGCCAGACGGATGATAACCATACTAGAATCCTTGAAAACCGGGGGTTCGGGACTACTGAAACATGCGATTATAGCCCGAAAGCAATGGCATAACAAACACTTAACTGAAAACTGCGCAGCTCAACCAGAAAGGCCGCCTGAAAAACGGCAAGGAAGGCGACGATGCAAGGCGATCGAACATCGGCTGAAAACTCCGCCGTGCGGCCGGGTGCGACGGCGGCACAGCGGCCATGGACGCGGGTTGCAGCACGATTCGGGCGCTTGATCGACTGGCTTCGCCCGACGCTCCCAGCAGCTACGACCGATGCGGCCCCCGATCGGTCGACGTGTGGTTCGCACGCATCGTCGGCTGCCGTTCGATGCGCGGCGAGCCTCTTAATCGCGTTCAGCACCTTTTTTAGCGCCCCGCTCGCCCACGCCGCCCCGCCCATCGAGCGCATCAAGCTGCCGCCGGGCTTCCATATAGCAGTGCTCAGCGACGACGTCCCCGCCGCGCGCGAAATGACGCTCTCGCCCCACGGCATTCTGTATGTGGGCAGCATGGACGGCCGCGTCTACGCGCTCGAACTGCGCGACGGCAAGCTCGTGAAGCGCCACGTGGTCGCCAGCGGTCTGACCATGCCGGTCGGCGTGGCCTGGCGCGACGGTGCGCTTTATGCCTCCGCGATTTCGTCGATATTGCGGCTCGACGCCATCGACACCCATCTCGACGATCCGCCGAAACCGGCCTTGGTCACCGACCAGTTGCCCAGCGAGCGCCATCACGGCTGGAAATTCATCGCCTTCGGCCCGGACGGCAAGCTCTACGTGCCGCAAGGCGCGCCCTGCAATGTCTGCCTGCCCGCCAGCGACCCGCAGCGCACGCATTTCGCGATGATCGGCCGTATAGACCCGGACGGCTCGCACTACGAAACCATCGCGCGCGGCGTGCGCAATACGGTGGGCTTCGCCTGGCATCCGCAGACCCACGAGTTGTGGTTCACCGACAACGGCCGCGACATGCTCGGCGACGATATCCCCGACGACAAGCTCAATCGCCTCGCACATCCGGGCGAGGATTTCGGCTTTCCTTATTGTCACGGCGGCAACGTGAGCGACCCGGAGTTCGGCCGGGATCATCCGTGCAGCAGCTTTACGCCGCCGGTCGCCAGGCTGGGCGCGCATGTGGCGGCGCTGGGCATGCGCTTCTATACGGGTGCGATGTTCCCGGCCGCGTATCGCAACAGCATCTTGATCGCCGAACATGGCTCGTGGAATCGCAGCCGCAAGTCGGGCTATCGCGTGGTGCGTATCTCCGCCGATACCGATGGCGCACATGCCCATCAGGAAGTCTTCGCCGAGGGCTGGCTCAATCCCGACGATACCCAATGGGGCCGCCCCGCCGATGTGCTGCCGCTGCCCGACGGCTCCCTCTTGATCAGCGACGACTACGCGGGCGCGATCTATCGCGTCACTTACGCGCAGCCTTGATCGGGCGGCGCAAGCTGTTCCGGGCATAAGGCGCAGCATCTGCTGCAGCGCGGGCGCCGCACGTACAATGACCCGCGGGCCGAGACAGCCCGCTCTACATGTACGTGCCGTCCGAGACAACCCGCCAGCTCATGTCCAATCAGAACAATCCCGCACGCTTTCGCAACAAAACGCTCACTGCCGCTCTCGCCTTTCTGCTGGGCAGCCTCGGCGCTCATCGCTTCTATCTGTATGGCCCGCGCGACGTGTGGGGCTGGGCTCATATCGCCGGCACGCTGCTCGGCATTCCGGGCGTGATGCTGCTCGTCGCCAGCGAACGCGCGTCGATTCCCGGCTGGGGCCTGGCGGTGATCGGCGCGGTTTCGCTGCTGTCGGCGTTTCTGGCCGCGATCGTCTACGGCCTGCGTCCCGATGCAAAGTGGGACGCGCAGTTCAACCCCGCCTTCGCCGGCAAGCGCGCGAGCGGTTCGGGCTGGACCGTGATCTTCGTGGTGATCTTCTCGCTGCTGATCGGCGCGTTCCTGCTGATGACCGGCCTCGCGCTGTCGTTCCAGACGTACTTCGAATCGCAGGTGGAAGCGGCCAAAGCGATCTCGCAGTAACGCGAAGCCGCGTTAGAACAGGTCGAGTTGCGGCTTGTCGCGCACGGTCTTTTCGCGCATGAACTCCGACATATCGAGAATGCCGTGACGCCGCTCGTTGAGCCCGAGCCGCTTCACGGCCTGATGAAAGCGCTGCTTGAGCAGATCGGCCCATAGCCCCGTGCCCTTCATGCGCTGCGAAAAATCCGATTCGTAATCCTTGCCGCCGCGCATGTCGCGCACACGGCTCATCACGCGCGCCGCACGCTGCGGAAAATGCGCTTCCAGCCAGCCCTGAAACAGCGGCGACACTTCCCACGGCAGACGCAGCACGATATAGCTCGCGCTGGTCGCACCTGCCTCGGCGCAGGCTTCGAGCACGCGCTCCATATCCGGTTCGGTGACGAACGGAATCACCGGCGCGATGCTCACGCCCACCGGAATGCCCGCCTGCGCGAGCGTGCGGATCGTGCGCAGACGGCGCGCAGGCGTGGCGGCGCGCGGCTCCAGCGTGCGCGCGATATCGGCGTCGAGCGTGGTGATGGTGATGGCGGCCATGAACTGCCGGCGTTGCGCCATGGGCGCGAGCAGGTCGATATCGCGTTCGATCAGCGACGATTTGGTGATCGCCGCGAACGGATGCTGATGCGCGGCCAGCACTTCGATCACGCGGCGAGTCAGACGCAGATCGCGCTCGACGGGCTGCCAGGCGTCCGTATTGACGCCGAGCGCGATGGGCTCCGGCTCGTAGGACGGCTTGCCGAGTTCGCGCGCGAGCAGTTCGGGCGCGTTGATCTTCGCGTAAAGACGGCTTTCGAAATCCAGCCCCGGCGACAATCCCAGATAACTGTGCGTGGGCCGCGCGAAGCAGTAGATACAACCGTGCTCGCAACCGCGATACGGATTGAGCGAAACACTGAACGGAATATCGGGCGACTGGTTGCGCGTCAGAATGCTTTTCGCGCGTTCGTCGAAGACCTGCGTGCGTAGAACATCCGCCGGGCCTTCGTCGTGCGCTTCGCCCTCTTCAGACTCTTTGGGCGCCTCGTGCAGCCAGCCATCGTCGAAGGCTTCGCGCTGATCGACTTCGTAGCGCCCTTGCAGGTTCGTGACCGCGCCACGCCCCTTGCGCGGCGCAGGCGGCGCAACGGGATACCAGGTTTCGGGTTCGGGCTCGCGTTCGGATTCCGGGGTGTTCACGGCTCAAGGTACAAAGCGGTTAAGTACTGTACAAATATACAGTACTTAACCGCTTTGTCGAGCAGGAAAAACAGGGCCGAGGCGCGCTACCTGCCGCGTTGTTCGTCTCGTTGTTCGCCTCGTCGTTCGTCTCGTTATTCGCCGACCGCAATCGTCAGCGTTTCCTTGATCTCTTCCATCACCACATAGCTCTTCGACTGCACCGCGCCCGGCAGTTGCAACAGGATATCGCCGAGCAGTTTGCGGTAATCCGCCATCTCGCCGATGCGCGCCTTGATCAGGTAATCGAAATCGCCCGATACCAGATGGCATTCGAGCACCTCGGGAATCTTCTGCACTTCGCGGCGGAACTGGTCGAACATATTGCCGCTCTTGTGATCGAGCGTGATCTCCACGAACACCAGCAGCGCCGCCCCCAGCACGTTGGGATTCACGCGCGCGTAGTAGCCGGTGATGACGCCGTCGCGCTCCATGCGCTTGACGCGCTCGATGCAGGGCGTCACCGACAACCCCACCTGCTCGGCCAGGTCTTTCATGGCCATGCGGCCGTCTTCCTGGAGCAGTTTCAGGATGCGGTGATCGAGCCGGTCGAGTGCGCGAACCGGCTGACGCTGCGTTCTCATGTTTTTTTCCTGAAAATCTGAAAAATACAATAACAAAATCTGGACGTTGAACAATAGCATAGTCGATATCACTGGCTACATCCGATTTTTCATGCCTTGCGCGCTGCACACGCCCCAAACAGGCGTTCCAGCCCGGCAAAGCGGCGTAGCCCAAACAAATCTAACTGGTGGAGCAGCTATGCGAGTCGTCGTGTTGGGCAGTGGTGTGGTCGGGGTGGCCAGCGCCTGGTATCTTGCCCGCGCGGGCCATGAAGTCACGGTGATCGACCGCGAAGCCGGTCCGGCGCTGGAGACGAGCTTTGCGAACGCCGGCCAGATCTCGCCGGGTTACGCGGCGCCGTGGGCCGCGCCGGGCGTGCCGCTCAAGGCCATCAAGTGGATGTTCGAAAAGCACGCGCCGCTGGCCATCCGCCTCGACGGTACGAAGTTCCAGCTGCAATGGATGTGGCAGATGCTGCAGAACTGCACGGCCGAGCGCTATGCGCTCAACAAGGGCCGCATGGTGCGTCTGGCCGAATACAGCCGCGACTGCCTGCAGGCACTGCGCGCCGACACCGGCATCCAGTACGAAGGCCGCACCGGCGGCACGCTGCAGGTGTTCCGCACCCAGCAGCAATTCGACGGCGCGCAGAAAGACATCGCCGTGCTCAAGGACGCGAACGTTCCGTACGAACTGCTGACCCCGGCCGAACTGCAACGCGCCGAACCGGCACTCGCCGCCGTCTCGCACAAGCTCACCGGCGGCCTGCGTCTGCCCGGCGACGAAACCGGCGACTGCCAGCTCTTCACCACGCGCCTCGCCGCCATGGCCGCCGAACTTGGCGTCAAGTTCCGCTACAACACGCCGATCGACGGTCTCGTCATGCAAGGCGATCGCGTCGCCGGTGTGCAGTGCGGCGCTGAAGTCGTGCGCGCGGATACCTACGTGCTCGCACTCGGCTCGTTCTCGACGAAGATGCTCGCCGGTCTCGTGAAGATTCCGGTCTATCCGCTCAAGGGTTATTCGATCACCGCGCCTATCGTCAACGCAGGCGCCGCGCCGGTTTCGACCGTGCTCGACGAAACCTACAAGATCGCCATCACGCGTTTCGACGACCGCATCCGCGTGGGCGGCATGGCCGAAATCGTCGGCTTCGACAAGTCGCTCAAGCAGGCGCGCCGCGAAACGCTGGAAATGTGCGTAAACGACCTGTTCCCGGGTGGCGGCGACACGTCGAAGGCCAGCTTCTGGACCGGCCTGCGCCCGATGACGCCAGACGGCACGCCGATCGTCGGCCGCACGCCGTTCTCGAACCTGTTCCTGAACACGGGCCACGGCACGCTCGGCTGGACCATGTCGTGCGGCTCGGGCCAGTTGCTCGCCGACCTGATCTCGGGCAAACAGCCCGCCATCAAGGCCGATGATCTCTCCGTGCATCGCTACCTCGGCGAAACCCGGGGCGAGCATCGTCCGGCTTACGCCTGACGCGAGCTTCAAGCAGTTGTAGCGAAAACGGCGGCCCGTTCACACGTGCCGCCGTTTTTGTTTGCGCGACGCGAAATCAGCTCAGAACTGATCCTCGGATAGCGCGAGCACGCCTTCCGCACCCTTCGCGCTGACGATGCCCGCTTCCAGCGCCACCGCCTGCGGCAGCACATGTTCGGCGTAGAACTGCGCCGTGGCGATCTTCGCGCCGTGGAACTTCGGATCGGCCTGCATGAGACGTTGCGAAGCGAGCATCGCACGCGCCATCTGCCAGCCGCCCAGCACCACGCCCGCGAGCTTCAGATACGGCACGCTGCCTGCGAACACGGCGTTCGGATCGCGCTTCGCATTGGCGAGCACGAAGTCGACCGTCGATGCCAGCGCCTGCTGGCCCAGCGCGAGATGCTTCGCCATCGACTTGAACGCCGCGCCTTCCTGCGCGCCAAGCTCGCCGATCGTCTGAGCGATCTCATCGAGCAAGGCCTTCACCGCCGCCCCGCCGTCGCGCAGCGTCTTGCGGCCGATCAAGTCGTTGGCCTGAATCGCCGTGGTGCCTTCGTAGATCGCGAGAATGCGTGCGTCGCGATAGAACTGCGCCGCGCCGGTTTCCTCGATGAACCCCATGCCGCCATGCACCTGCACGCCGAAGCTCGTGACGTCGTTCGCCAGTTCCGTGCTCCAGCCCTTCACGATCGGCACGAGGTATTCGTAGCGCGCCTGATGTTGCGCGCGCCGCGCTTCGTCGGGGTCGCGATGCGCGCGGTCGCTCTCGCCCGCCGCCACGTAGGCGAGCGCGCGCGCCGCTTCGGTCAGTGCGCGCATAGTGGCGAGCATGCGGCGCACGTCCGGGTGATAAATGATCGTCACCGCCGCTTTCGCCGAGCCATCGACAGGCCGGCTCTGCACGCGCTCCTTCGCATAGGCGAGCGCCTTCTGGTACGCGCGATCCGACACCGCCACGCCCTGCATGCCCACCGCGAAACGCGCGGCGTTCATCATGATGAACATGTATTCGAGGCCGCGATTTTCTTCGCCGATCAGATAGCCGGTCGCGCCGCCGTTGTCGCCGTATTGCAGCACCGCCGTCGGGCTCGCCTTGATGCCGAGCTTGTGTTCGATCGAGACGCAGTGCACATCGTTGCGCGCGCCGGGCGTGCCGTCCTCGTCGATCAGAAACTTCGGCACGATAAAGAGCGAAATGCCCTTCACGCCTTCGGGCGCGCTGGGCGTGCGCGCCAGCACGAGATGGACGATGTTCCCCGCCATATCGTGCTCGCCCCACGTGATGAAGATTTTTGTGCCGAAAACCTTGTACGAGCCGTCGGGCTGCGGTTCGGCGCGCGTGCGCACGGCCGCGAGATCGGAACCGGCCTGCGGTTCGGTGAGATTCATCGTGCCGGTCCACTCGCCCGAAATCAGCTTCGGCACGAAGCGCTGTTTCTGTTCTTCGCTGCCCGCCGTGAGCAGCGCTTCGATCGCGCCATCGGTCAGCAGCGGACACAGCGCAAACGACAGATTCGCCGCGTTGAGCATTTCCACACAGGGCGTGCCGACGAGCTTCGGCAAACCCTGTCCTTCGTATTCCTGAGGATGTTGCACGCCCTGCCAGCCACCCGCCACGTATTGCCGGAACGCATCGGCGAAACCGGGCGTCGCGTGGACCGCGCCGTTGTCCCAGCGGCTCGGGTTGCGGTCGCCTTCGGCGTTCAGCGGCGCGAGCACTTCACCGCAGAGTTTCGCGGCTTCGTGCAGCACGGCTTCGACGGTCTCGGGCGTGGCGTCCTCGGCGCCGGGCAGCGCGGCGATCTCGCCCAGTCCCGCGAGTTCCTGCATGACGAACAGCATGTCCTTGATCGGTGCGTCGTACATATCGGTCCTCCCTGTCTACGTGATTCCGATAATGAAAAAGGGGCGCTAGAAGCGCCCCTTTCCGGTATCAGACGTCATGTGATAACACGCGTCTGCTGTGCGATATCCGCGATTTAGCCGAGCTCTTTGACGAGTTCCGGCACAACCGTGAACAGATCGCCGACGAGGCCGTAATCGGCCACGCTGAAGATCGGCGCTTCTTCGTCCTTGTTGATCGCGACGATGACCTTCGAGTCTTTCATGCCGGCCAGATGCTGGATCGCACCCGAGATGCCGACCGCAACGTACAACTGCGGCGCGACGATCTTGCCGGTCTGACCGACCTGATAGTCGTTCGGCACGTAGCCCGCGTCCACTGCTGCGCGCGATGCGCCGAGTGCGGCGTTGAGCTTGTCGGCAAGCGGTTCGAGCACTTGCGTGTAGTTCTCGCCGCTGCCCAGACCGCGGCCG
>NZ_CAJMZG010000026.1:0-134325 GCF_905220255.1 Paraburkholderia sp. J69-1
AAACGATGAGGACTCTGCAAAGAAAGTTCTCGCTGCACTAAAGACTGGGCAACCGTTTGCGGACCTCGCCCGACAATACAGCATTGCACCTAGCAAAACTGCGGGAGGTTCACTGCCGTGGGTAAGCTACAAACTTCCGGCCACCGATGGACATACACAGGGCCTGCCTCTCGCGCTTGCGCAGGCTATTGCACAACTTCCGTCGGGCGCTGTAACACCACAACCACTCCACATTGGAAACGTCTATGTCATCGCAAGACTGGATGCCAAGCGTTCAACCGAGGTTCCTGACTTCACAAAATCAAAGGAGACGCTTCGTCTTCAATTGCGTAATGCAGAAGCCCAAAAAGCCGCAATTGAATTTTCCAGGCAACAGCTCAACGAGGCGAAGATTATTGAATAAGAAAACATATTTCACCGACTGACTAAACAACCAGCGTAATCACTGCCATCGTCAGGTTGTGACTTCAGTCAGAGGCCTGCTCGCCGCCCTTTTTTATGTATCAACTGCTTTGCTCGCGGGTTCAATTCCGTTTATTTGCTCATTAACGATTTGACCGATCCAATATAGATGATAATGTGAGCATGCGGTACGGGAATCGCGCGCGAACAAATCAAAAGTGATGGTGGATAAAGTCAGGCGTCGACGAAGGGTTCTTCTACACGCATATTGCGGACTTCTCGATGCTCAATAACAGGAAAGGTGCAACCTTGGATGTGACCAAGCAAGAGATTGAGGGGATCCACAAGATCGTAGTCGCTTTGACTACGCGAAAGCTCGGCCCGCACGGCAAGTCTAGGGCCGAAAGATGGTTCGATAACGCTGAAAGAATATTGGCTAGCCATTCGATTGCGATTCTGCTGGCAGTCCTTGGGCTTCTTCTGGGTAGCTGGTTATGGGAACGCGAGTGGCTACAAGATGCAGCACTGACAGCAGCTGTTTTGGTTGTTATCTGGGCGATAGTGAGCTATTTGATAATGGTCGGTGGTGCCGTACCATTTTTCAATAAGCTGAGAAAGGACCCTTTCTCGACGCTGCATCGGAATATCGAGGCATCGACGCTACTCGATCTCCCCGAGATGTTGAAGTTGCTTCAGTTTCGTCATGAAGCAGTTTCGGTTTATCTAATGCAGTACCGGCACGAGAGGGACTCCTTCGAAAAGCGGATGGCTCTGATTTCGGGAGCACTCGATAAGATTGGATTCTTTCCGGCCTTAGCCGCGTTTTTCAGCGTTGGTTTTTCGATCTGGCAGCATTCGCAGACTTTATTCAGGGTGCTCGTCTTTCTGGTCCCCGCCTTCTACATCCTCGCCTTCCTCAGTTGGCGAGTTACGCAGGAAATGAATCGCACAATCACCATCATTGAACATTGCCTGGAAATTATGGAATCCAAATCAGAAAAAAATCAATATGTCATTGAGGGTTAAGCGGGAATTGTATTCTCGCCAAGGACTTCAAAGTCGACGAGCATAGATCCTGCGCTTTGAGTCGTATCACCCTGATTGGATCGGGAATCATCGTCATATCGGTGACGCGCTCCGCGTTATTCAGCGGTCATGCCGTGCTCGTTCAAGAGCCGCCGACGAATCCGCACGCGGGGTCGCGCGATCAACATCGTGTTCGCTATCAATACGAAGTCCATAAGTTATACCGCGCTGCGACGCCGCTCCGGGCGCACGGGAGCCTATGGAACGCATGCGGCGTCGCGTATTACGCAGACACCGGAACGCCTGGCGTTTCGCTCTCGCCAGACGATCTCGCCGCTCACCGACTCATAGCCGAATCGCCTGCTGCAGAAGTTCCAATGCTTTCAGTTCGTCGAGGCGACCGGTGCGTGCCTTGCCGGCCAGCGTCTTGATCAATGCTTCCGCTATCGGCGCGATACCGTGAAGATTGTCCAGGCTCGTTACCAAAGCGACGGGGAGCGCCGCCTGGTTTAGCGGTGGTACTGCCGAGGCTGCAAACGACTGTAGGCTCGCCGGTGTGGCTACCGGCGCCGGCGCACCGTCACCACTGTCTTCAAGTATGTGATCGAACGAGTTTTCTTGGGAGTCGTTTACGTGATCTTGCAGGTCGGTAGCGATCGCCTCTTTCGCTGCTGCGACATCCGCCTGAACAACTGGGGGATTTTCTGGCTCGACCACCGGTGTGCGTCGCGCACGCGACTTTGCGACGGCGGTCTTCGTCGGTACGTCATCCTGTGTTACGGACGCAAACGATTCGTGCTGTTGAGCGGATGCGCGTGCGCGCGACGCAGGCGCAAGCATACGCGACACCGACTCCGGAATTTCCTCTTCGGAGCGGGGGGTGTCCAGCCAGCCATTTGGCAAACCCAGCCGCTCCGTGAACCGGTTCGCTTCGACAGTGTCCAGGCGTTTTTTGCCATGCAGTCGGTGGGCCATGTTGGACCCACTCAATTCCATAACGACACCAAGTCTTGCTTTCGATCCGTTGCGACTCGTGAGAACGTGAAGGTTGGCGCGTCGGACGTTCTCTATGTCAGCGCCGTCGTTTAGTGCCAGCGATTGCTGCAGGGTCGCTTCAGGGGCCGCGCCATTTTTCGAACGCGGGCCTTTTTTCGGCATCTGTGCCTTCAGCTGTCCGGCTGCTTCGCCCAGACTCGTCTTGACGGCCTTGGGGCTACCGCCAGTTGTTTTTCTGGGCATTTGCGCTTCCTCGGACAAACTGTCTTTAAGAGATGGTTGCTGGTCGACGGCCAGAGCGGAAGCCAGCCTGAATGCTTCGTGCTCCGCGTCGGGTTGGTCGTCTGTTTGAATAAAGTCGAGTGGTGATTTGAGCCGAGCGATGGTCTCGGCTGTGAGCCCAGGATTGGGCTGGTCAAAAAAACCTTGCGGCAACCCGAGTGTAGTTTCCATATGAAAGGCTGTCTCGGGTGTGAACCTCTCGCCCTTCAACAGTTCGCCTACGCGCGACATGCTGGACTCAAGCGCGATTGCGATGTTTTCTGCGCCCACTGCATCGACGAGAAACTGAAAAGCTCGTGTCTTGAAAATGGAAGCCATCTGGGTGGGCTCCTGGGCAGGAGCCTTCACATACGGCGGTTTCTGTCGATTGGGCTGAGGCTTTTTTTCGTGGCGAGGATGGCGTTGGCCGCTGTCGCGGGATCCCGCATATCGCCCGCGGGCTTGATTCATAAGGTAGGGCTCCATGCGAGCGTTGGTTTCCTGAAGATCTTCATTATAGACGCGACGATGTTCGCGTTCGCTTCGCTATTAGCCTAACGGGGCGTGACAGTAGACCCGGATCCGGCATGCAGCTCCTTGGCATACTGGTTTCCATAAACCGGAATGTTAGACAAAGAAAAGAAAGAAAATGAAATTCCAACAGGATTTCGCAAAACTGTTCAAAAACCTCGATGAGATTGTGGCCCGTCAACGGTGCCGCCAGTAATCCAAGTTCGGAACAATCTCCAGACTCACTTCACGTGGCATTCGCCGCGCCACTCGTCACGGCCTACAGCCAGACTCGCTCTCTCAGCGTTGCACATGTCAAGGCCTCTCGCTTTATTCGTGGAGGTGCTCGCGGCTCTCGGAGCCCACAGCCACCGGTTGATTCGCCAGAGCTCAACGACATCCATCGGAGTGGCACGGTCAGGAACATCGATATGGCTGCCAGATTACGATAGCATGGTAAGTTGCCGGGAAATCAACAAGCGCCCTTGATCCAGATCCGGGAATTTGGCCAGAATTTACACTGGGACGTTCGTGCCCGTCTGCCTTTTGTTTAGCAGTGTGATTGATTAAAAAAGATGCCAGTTCAAAGACTCAACTATGAAGGCAAGGAGGTGCTCACCTCTTCGTCAAGAGACGCGTCGCTTGTCGCAATCCGTCTTAGAGACGTCAGTCGCGCCGTGAGCATGATTGGGCTGCGACCGTTCGCGGAATCAATTGGAATAGACGAGGAAATTTGGGATACGCCACAAGAAGGTGGGGATGAAGCCATGATCACATTGGCTGGCCTGCGCACGCTGCTACAAGCTATCGGCAGCTCAAAGGCGACGGGCTTCCTGACATGGCTGGAGGAGGCGTTCCCGGAGGACACCGGCGTCAGTAATGTAAGCGACGAAGCGTTGCTTCCGGAAATGCTACATCGAGTCTGCGAAATGCGAGCGGAACATCCTGACATTAAACTTCCGGAAATCGCTGCGCGTCTTAATATGTCGGAACGCGTTGCACACGGCTACGTCGCCTATTCTGACTTACTACGCCAGTTGAGATAATCCGTACGAATCATCGCGAGTCTGCCTTTTGATCAAGCTCGGGATAGTCTGCACGATACGTTTTTAGAGCGCCAATCTTTTTCGAGGTTGAGCATAACGGTCACAAGCTATGCCCAGAGGTTGGTCGTCCGGCCTCGGCACCATGACGACCTCCGTTTTCCGAGACTCACAACCCGATCCGCCAGGTGTTTCGCACTCTGCCTGGCGCCTAGTGCGTCAGGCAGATGGTTGCCCCGCACAAAAAACGTCATGATCTGTGCGGTGTTTTTCGCCAATCCCCGATACCGCGTCTTCGTAGAGCCAAATTGCTGCGTGAGCACGCGAAACAGATCATCAACTTTGGAGCGGCTGATCCACCGTTCAACTGTCCGCCGGTCGAATCTGGAATATTCAGCGGACGAAACCTGGGTCCAGCCAAGACGAACTCGCACATAAGCAAGATCGGCCAGCTTCATTGCCTTGGCAAAATGTCACATTTATCCGCGATATACCGCGACATTTTGTCATACTCGACAACGGCGCTCGTTTCCGCGCTCAAACGAGCCAGCCAGGTCGGTTCGGTCGGTAAGACACACCTCCTTGGCAGCTAGCCCAGAACGCCAGTCCTTTCAGGCTCGTCACGGAAGCCAACGTGAGCGCAGGTACGTGCCGGGCTTAGGGGGCTGGCGCATGCAGACTTGCCAACAATAGCAGGCGCCCCACTGTCGACAGGCAGCGCGAAAGCCAGGTTGCTCAGTTTTCCGGCCGTGTATCCAGAGTCGGGTAGACCCGCGCATCCAGTACGAGAAGCTGCGGCGGCTCCTGAGCGATGCCCCACGCACTCAACAGACAATCAAACGAAGCCTCGACAGTCGAGGAGCGAGGCTCCGGCAGTGGAATGCCCGTTGACCGGTAGCGCACAGAACCTCGCTGAGCCTCACCGTTTGCCTTTGCGACCGCACCATTGCGCAGAGCGTAGCGGATGACGTCCGAGGCTTCGCGTGAACTCATCAATCCCGCGGCAGTAATCTCAGCAACTGACGCACTTTCACGTTGCGCCAGCCAGCCCAGCACCGCCAGTGCTCCTGCGTAGATATTCAAGCCTGACTTCTCCCTTTCGGCTGCGTTATGATTCGCCCACGACCTGCTGATTACGAAGGTTCACGACGCGCTGCGCTTTCCTTTGGTGCCGCCGCGTCACAGCCAACCGTCGACAACTCAGTTATCGATCAAGAATCGCGGGAGCTTGAATCGTCTGCAAATGCTGGTGGTTGCCGCACCCAGCCCGCTACTGACGCGCCCGGGCTCGTGCAATCGCTTCATCCGCGATCGACTTCGGCGTACAGCGACTTACGTCACCCTACATCGGTCCGGAGACACGCTAGCTCACCGAGCCGGTTCCAGCTCAGTGCAGCTTGCTACCGTGCCGGCGTAGCGCAGTCGCGAGCAGGGGATTGTCGCCCCCCTCCTCTTCGGCATCATCAAACTGGTTCGTCGTGACGATGACCCGAACATCGAATTCAAACGCCTCCATCAACTGTTGGCGCGCTATCGAAACACAATCTTCACCGGCATCTGCCCCAGCACTCGCGGCCGCCTGCGCAGTCGCTCTGGCGGCCAGGCCAAATGCGGCCACGGCCTCTTCCCAGGTGAGTCCGAGCTCGATAATCTCTTGTACGAGCTTACCGGCTACTGCACCGATTCTCTCTCCGGTTTCGTTATCCATTTTCTACGCTTCGCATAATCAGGTTCTCCTGGCACATCCATCAAACAACGCGAATCCAAGGGTTGCCATTTTCGTTCGGCAGGCGACGATAGATGTCCGCTCGACACCAACGTAAAACCCGGCGCCGCGCGATTTCCAGACAGCCGGTTACTCGCGGGCAGATCATACAGACGACGATCGGCTCGACGCAATGCTCCGCTCGCCTCCCAGCAGTAGCGTATTTTCGCCACGTCACCTGCAAACGCGTGAGAAGAATCACTCGGTGTACACGCCGCGCACATCCCATAAGCATGCCGGCACCACGCTGGATAGCCGACATCTGGCAATGCCCCGCCTCCCTCCGAAATTTGTACACGTTTCTCGGACAAGCGACCCTGGGAAGTAACGTCAATTTAGATGGGGTCACAATCTTGCGCAACCTTATCTACGGATGCCGCCGCCAGGCGCCAGCGCAGTGAGCACGCTATAGGCAGTTAGATGCATTTCTTGTTGGCGACTGCCTACACCGCCGTGTCCAGGCGCGACGAGCCGGCAACCTTGCTGGGTCAAACCGGCGGTCTTCGGGGTGATGCGATCTCTCGCTAGACAAAGTGACGATTCACGATTGCTGTGACGTCCGCGTTTTGCGACGTCGTTGCCAACGCGAGCGGGACAACTTCCGCCGCTCCTGCCAGTGAAATGCAAGCGTCACAATGACGGTTAAATCGATAAGCCCGGCCGCGACCGGCATGCACTTTTTCCTGCACGGTTCGAGCGCGATGCAGGGTCCATCAACGTGTGATGGCAGCGAAACTCATAATCACAATTTATGAAGGTTGACCAACCTTTTCGCGTTCAGCGGATCTCACTGCCAATGCGTGAAAGACCTGCCCTTCGAAAGCCAGCCATGAACCGATAGCTTTTCTAACCATTGCCAAGTATCGGATTACGAGGATGGAAACAGCGGGAAATCCATAGTTTGATCATTTCAAACCGCAGATGACCGCACTTCAACAATTCAAATGCGCGTTATGGCATAGTTCGTCAAACCAACTTCAGGGAAACCAAAACAATGGCCACGCTCGATTCCATTCAGGCAAAGATTGCGAAGCTTCAGGCTCAGGCAGAAGCTCTTGTCGTCAGCAAATCGACGGTCGTCTTGAACAAGATCCGTGATCTGATGGACAAGCACGGTATCAGCGTTGCCGATGTCGATGCTCACGTCGGCAAGCGTCGCGGCCGCAAAGCTGCAAAGGCCGCCGGCACCGCACCGGTTGTGAAGTACCGAGATCCGAAGAGCGGCGCGACCTGGTCGGGCCATGGCCGTGCGCCGCAGTGGATTGCCAGCGCGAAGGATCGAAGCAAATTCCTGGTTGAAGGTGCCGCCCAGGTCGCTGCCCCTGTTAAAGCGGAAGCGAAGCGTGTTGGAAACTACAAGCGCGGTCCGCAACCGGCGCTCTATCGCGACCCGAAGTCTGGCGCGACCTGGAGCGGTCGCGGCCGCGCTCCGGCCTGGATTGCGAATGCGAAAGACCGCACGCGCTTCCTGATCGCAGAGGCTGATAGCAAGACTGTCGACGCCCCGACCACGAAGAAGCCTGCTATTGCGAAGAAGGGCGCAGCAGCGAAGAAAGCAACGCCTGCCAAACAGGCCACGCCTGCAAAGAAGGCGACACGTGCCACGAAGGCCGCCGAAGAGCAAAAGACTGCTCCGGCCAAAACGGCGACCACTGCAAAAAAGGCCGCGCCGGCTAAGTCGGTAAGCATCGCGAAAGAAGCGACGGCAGCGAAGAAGGTGAGCGCGACCCGAAAGGTCACCCCGGCGAAGAAAGCGAAGGCTGCCCGCAAGGCTCCGGCGAAAAAAGCCACCGCGGCGAATGCCCAGGTGCAGGACACGGCGATCGCGTCTTCGCCCACCGAAAATGCTGTGCAGGCAGCTGATCTGACGACGGCAACGGCATAAGAGAGCCCACGTCCCGCTGTTGCGGGACGCCTCTGGTGCGGGTCGTTTTCGGAGGTTTCAGAACATGGACGGACTCGAGTCCGTCTGCTACTTTTGAATCTGTTCCTGTTCTGTTGCAGATTCACAGAGTGCCAGCGACGCACCCTGTGATTCCAGGCCGCTGAGTCTCCCCAACAGGCTCGGCGGCTTTTTCTTTTGGGCAACGGCTATGAGTACCGCGCGCTCGATGAATACGCCCCTCAACGACACAGTGATTGCCCAATTTTTCACGCGTACGTAGAAGAGGTCAACACATCGACCACATTGTCGATATCACGCCCAGTCTTCAAAGAAGTTTGATCAGATCAGGGCGACAACCTGTCGGGAACCTAGCAGAAACCCGTGCACGTCCGCAGTCACATTCCTTTTTTCGACCCTCACCGAAAATCGATGATGTCGATCCAGGCTTGCACTTGATAAAATTATGGGGCAAACACTAGCCCCACCTCCGATGATCCAATACCATCCGGACCGCCTCATCAGTCTTGTCCGCGAACTCGCTCGGCTTCCGTCCGAGACGGAATGACTTGAGTTCAAGCGAAATAATGAACGCCCGGAAGCGATCGGCAGTACATCTCCGCGTTGTCGAATGCGGCAGCGCTCTGCGACAAGCCTCACTGTTATCTTGTTTAGGGCGTCGCTGACGACAGCCATGAAATCGTCGGCACGTCGTTCGAGCCGAGATCGGCGAAGGTAGGTAACGAAGAGCTCGAGAACTGGTTGCTCCGGCGCACGCATCCGAAGCTTCCATTCCAGTTCATCGAGGTCGACATTGACGGCCTGCACGTCGTGTTGCTCGAAATCGGGCGTGCTTACCGGCATCCAGTTCAGTTTCAGAACAACGAGTTCATACGCGTTGCCTCCTATCGCAAGAAGCTCAAGGAATTTCCCGAGAAAGAGCGTGCGCTATGGCAGATCTTCGACGAGACGCTCTTCGAAGCACTGATCGCGGCTGGCGATGTGTCTGAGGAAGAAATTGTCACTCTGCTCGATGACCCAGCCTACTTCGATCTGGCAGAGATTCCGCTCCCTGAAAACCGGTCGCAAATCATTCAACGACTGCAGGCGGAAGGCCTCGTAGCGAAAAACACCGCGGGGAAATGGGATGTGAGCGATCTTGGCGCCATTCTCTTCGCCAAACGTAGACCGCATTAAAAATGTCACTGTTGCGACATTAAATTTGTCACACCGCGGCTGACCGCCGGCCTGTGCCGACGGGCTCCCGCTTGGAAGCGGCGCTGCACGGTTATTCGCCAGCGTCCGCCAACTTCCGGTGTCGAGGTTCAACGGTCTCTGACCAGCACAAACGTGTAACACGTCCAAATTGTTTGTCAAGAGGTCCAGCGCGAGGACTCAGGTAGCTGACACTTCTTTTGTTGCGAAACAAGTACATGCAATCGCTTTTTTTTGTTGACTGGAATAATGTGGGGCCTCACCGACAACGGGCACAGAGGGAATAATAGGATGACAAACCACAACGGAAAACACTTAATCACAAATCTGGACATTGACTCCGGTGCAGCCGGAGTTTTTGGAATATGTTACTCGATACTCACGTGGAGTGGCGTAGGAAAAGGATTCAGGCCTTTCGAGCTTAGCTCCTGGCGGAAAACGCTAATAAAAGTCGCTCAAGATGGACATGCTACGACGTTCCTTTTTGTTAAAAAAGTTAAAGTAATTAAAAAAATTGGCAGGGTTAAGGTTGAAAGAGAAGAAGATCAGCTCACGACAACTGGTATCAGTGCCAAGAGTTGGGAATTCGAAACAAAATCTATTGAAAAATCGGTGTGGGCGCGCTCCACTGGGAACGCAACAACTTATGTCTACTATATCGGTGTAAATCAAGCATTCATTGATAAGTATCGAGAGCTTGAGGTAGAACTCAATAGCACAGATACCACCTACCATGCCTTTTGGCCAAATCTTCCTTTCACGCAAACACACTACCAAAACTGCGTTAGTCATAGTCATTATTTAGTTTCAAAATTGGGACTTGCTAACTGGCCGAATACCATTAAGGGATGGTGGATGCCCTCCGCAAGCAACTGGATGGATTGGTTTAAAAGTTTTGTACCTACAGGACGAGACGGGTTTAGTTGGAAATATAAGAAATTTGAAAGCACAAATACTCACTTTCCACCAGATCAAGCCGAAAAAGACCAACCTGTCGATCAAGCCCAACCTGTCGAGCCAGTCCCACCCTCCAACGCCGACTCAGATCGCAACGAGCTTCTTATGGCTTCGCCAGCTTTGCGTCGTAGCGCCAGAAACCGCCGCCGCTGACAAACTGTCCCGCTGGTGCACACGGTATGCTGTATCGGGGCTGCCGATCAGAAGCGGCGCGCTATTTCAGACGCTTCGTTGCCACTGCCAGCGTCTGGGCCGTCGACCAGTAATCGGCCCACGGATCCGTCGGCTGAAAGCTCAGGTACTCGCGCGCCGTCTGCACATTCCAATGGGCACCGCCTTTCAGCTCAAAAAGCTGATCCCACGATACTGGCATCGACACACCCATGCCCGCCCTCGCCCTTGCCGAAAACGCAGCCGCCGTCGTCTGGCCGATTCCGTTGCGCAGATAGTCGACGTAGACCTTGCCGATCCGGTTCGATGGCCCGGACGTCGCCGAGAAGCGTTGCGGGATCGTCTTGGCGAGATGCCGGACGAACGCCTGAGAAAATTCTTTCACCATGCCGTACCCCAGACGCGTTGCGAGCGGCACGACAATATGCAGGCCCTTGCCGCCGCTCGTCTTCAGCCACGCTTTCAGTTCAAGCTCGCCGAGCAGCGTCTGCACCAGCAGCGCCGCTTCCTGCACATGTGCCCACTTCACGCCCTCGCCCGGGTCGAGGTCGAAAATCACCCTGTCGGGGCGCTCGATGCGTGCGACCGTCGAATTCCAGGTATGAAATTCGACGGTGTTCATCTGGGCCGCCGACAGCAGCGCTTCGGTCGTATCGATCGACAGCAGCGCAGGATGATCCAGCCACAAACGGCGGTCGTGCACCGTCACGCCCGGCATGCCGGTTCGCTCGGCGTGCTTCTGGAAAAACAGTTCGCCGCTGATCCCCGATGGCGCGCGCACCAGCGCCACGGGCCTGTCCTTTAAGTGCGGCAGGATGCGCTCGGCTACGCTCGCGTAGTAGTGAACGAGATCGGCCTTGGTGATCGCCGCCGTTGCATCGACGACCCGCTCCGGATGGGTGATCTTCAACGCAGGCGGCAATACCGGCGCGCTCGTCTTGCCGCCCTCCCGCACAACCGCCGTCGCCGGTTTGTCGAGGCGCAGTCCCTTGAACGAGGCCTGGCGCACAACGCCGTCCGCTGTCCACTCGGCGAACTCCACTTCGGCAACCAGCCGGGACTCGACCCACCGCTGTGCGCCTGTGGCGCGACGCGACCAGCGGCGTGACTTCGCCGCGGTGACGTCGAAGGGCGACGACTGGGTTTCCAGCGGCGCGAGGCGATCCCACATGTCGCGCGCGGTGCGCGAATCCCAGCCGGTGCCGACGCTGCCCGCGTCATGCAGCTTCCCAGCGTCGCCGTAGTAACCCAGCAGGAGGCTGCCGATCTCGCCGTCCCTGTTGCCGCGAGCCGTGAAACCGCAGACGACGAGTTCCTGACGCAGACGCGCCTTGGCCTTCAGCCAGGACTGTGTGCGTCCTGCTTCATACGGGGCATCGCGTCGCTTGAGCATCAGCCCTTCGAGTCCGAGACTGGCGGCGGCCTCGAACACCGCCGCGGCGGGCGCGTCGAACGCCTGGCTCACGCGCAGATGCTCGCCCGCGTTTTCCAGTACCTCCGAGAGCCGCGCGCGGCGCGCCCACAACGGCACCTTCCTCATGTCGCGGCCGTCGACATACATCAGATCGAACAGGAAATAGACAATGTCCCGGTTCGTGCGGGCGTCCATCGCGTTCTGGAGAGCGGAAAAGTTCGGCAGGCCGTCCTTCAGCATGACGATCTCGCCATCCAGCCATGCACCCGGGAGCGCCAGCGCCTTGAGTTCGTCGACGAGCGAGGGAAAACGCGCTGCCCAGTCATGGCCGCCACGGGTAAACAGCCGCACGCTCCCATCTTCGACACGCGCGAGCAGCCGGTAGCCATCCAGCTTCGTCTCGATAATCCAGTCCCCGCCAGTGGGCAACGACGACGCCAGTGTTGCGAGCTGCGGCTCAAGCGTCGCTGGAAGCGGCGCGCGCGCTGCCGCTGAAACGTCTGCTGGCACCGGGTCAGTGGTTTTTGATGCTGGCATCTTTCGTTCACGCTCTTCGAGCAGTCCTAATGGATGTGCCACTACGCTGTCCGGCAGCGCCTTGACCATGTCGTACTCCGAAAGCGGCCTGGCCCATTCGTCGCGCTTCTTGAACAGCATCCATTGATCTTGCCGGTCGCCCGGTTTGGAGATCCGCACCAGCTCCCAGAGGCCTGCGAGCTTTTCGCCATGAAGGCGGAGAACGAGCTTTCCCGAGTTCATACTCGCGCCTGGATCGCCCTGCGGTTCCCAGGTGCCTTGATCCCAGACGATGACGGTGCCCGCGCCATACTGTTTTTCTGGGATGGTGCCCTCGAAGTTGGCGTAGTCGAGAGGGTGATCCTCCACATGCACCGCCATGCGCTTGACCTTCGGGTCGAAGCACGGCCCCTTCGGTACCGCCCAGGAGAGCAGCACGCCATCGGCTTCAAGGCGGAAGTCGTAGTGCAGGTGACTGGCCCAATGTTTTTGGATCACGAAACGAAGCGCGTCCTCTCTCCGGCCTGCCGCTCTAGTCCGAGCCGCAGGTTCCGGTGTGGCTTCGAAATTGCGTTTGCGATCGTATTGGGCGAACGTACCAGCGCTATCGGCAGCATCAATCGAGCCTGCGCGCCTAGTCTTGGCCATCGCTCAGCTCCTGGAGCTAAGTTCGCTGTGCCTTTGCAAATAGGTGGCAGCGCGGCACAGCTTGTCGTGCGCTCCCTTGACACTGCCCGTCGACAGCGTCACGCCAAACGAATATCCCGCATCAGCATGCGTGCACGACCTTGTAAGTTCCCGACGACGCCAAAATCACATCGGGCCGATGTTCCTCTGACATGAGAGCCTCCGTTGCGTTGCGCGACAATGAAGCCTTTATTTCGCAAGCTCCCGTTGCCACAAAGAGCACGTTATCGGAACATTATTTCCGGACGAAAACTCATTGTCATTGACGAGATCGATATATCTCTTGATGCCGAAGCATAGGTAAAGCACTCATCCGTCGGCGGGTCGTGACGAAGGAGCAAATTTTCGCCCACCTCTGCGATCAGTACGAAGGGCAGGCACGCGCCTTCGCCGACGTCATATCGAGATTTCTGAACAGATAAATCACCACTGGCTAGAAACACACCTCGGAACAATCGGGCTGACGTGAACACGCAGCGAAACTGCCAGCGCCCCATTCACGCCGTCGCAGAAAATGGGGCTAGAAGCCAGTCTCCGAACGGGAGTTAGTTCAGTAACAGAACTCTTGACGCCTCTCCAGGAGGCCGAGAAATTTTGACCAAAAGTGGGAGGCGCCATAGCTGAATTGTTCCACGTTGGCCAATCGTGCCCGACAGCTGCGCGGAACTCACGGGAGCAGAGGTGCTCCGAAGGATTCGTCGAGCGACGCCCAGCGCTCGACTTCCTCGTCACAAAGAAGCTCTGCTACTCCTTGATGGATTCGCCACTCGCAGCCATCGGCGAGTTGCACGATGAGGGCACCGAACTGCCCTTGGACAAGGGGCCGTCGAATCGCATTTACAACCGCAGTGCAGTCAGGCATAACCTTCCGGATCGCCGCGTCGGCTTCTGCTATCCATCGCGCGCGCAACTGGCGCCCGCATTCGACGCTCGCAGCTTCACCGGTGTCAACATCGAGAATTGTCGGATTGCTGACTGCGGCGTTGAGCACAAGGCGCGTGAGTTGCGATGCGAGGCCCAGCTCCTGGTCGAGTTTGACTGGGGAGCTTTCGTGCGCCAAATCAGATCGGGTCTTGTATAAACGGCCGGCCGCTCGCGCCTGCCGTGTGGCTTCGGCCTCACTCCCTCCAAGTGATAGAACCGCGTGCCGAACAAGAGCCCGGATGGCCACCCCGTGTGACTCGAATTTCAGGCCGAGCAGCGCATTCGACAACGCGGAGTCTCCAAAAACTTCCGCTTCCTTGCGTTTCTCGTCGATCCAACTAGCGACCTCAGAATTGCGCTTTGTTCGAATGGCCAAGCCATCAAGGATGGTCAGTTTTGCCAAAAAAAGCGAGCGAGGCAGAAAATCATACTGCGATGTGACGTACAACTCCAGCGCGCCGAGTAACCGGTCATCGGTTACCGGGGAGCAGTCCGCGAGCGCGAGTTCCAAGACATCTTTGGCTTCCCAGCAGCATGAACCGGCGCGTTCGTCCCACACTGGGGCCGGCTTCAGATGAGCCGGGATCAGTGTAGGAACCGAGCCGTCATAGGCGGAGTTTGACGCCACTGCGGGTTCACCGTCTGGAATTCGGAAGTTCGCACCATCGTTCATCGAGACGACGGGAAGCCGCTGGCGAAGCTCTCCTAGCAAAATTTGCGCGTCGGATTCGAGAAGAGGATCAAACAGGAGCCACTGCTTGATCACCAAAACGCTCGACGACAGGAATGACATATACGGCTCGCGCTCAAGCAGCTGGGCGCAGAGGCCCAGCACTATCAGGCGCCGGTCCGGAGGCGCGCTCAACTGCATGCCGGGTGTTGTTTCAAGTGGGACATGCAACCAGAATTTGCCGTGGGGTGTCATGGATTTCTTTTGGGGAATGTGCGGTGTGCGAGCAGATTTCCTGCCGGCGGCCAGCCTTTCAATGATTATGACAACGCGGCTGACGACTGCCCGGGATCGAACTGCGCGTCCTCCGGATTTCCCTAGGAGTCATAGTGCAGCGAGGCTGCCTTGCCACTTCCCATCGCACTCGAGCCAGCGCGCGGAGCACCTCCTGCGCGTTACCATCCATTTCGCTCGACAAGTCCAAGCCTGCGTGAGTAGCGGGCTACAACGATGCAATTGCCCGCTCGGCAAGTGCAACGAGGCGGTGATATTCGCGAGTAGTGACCACGTAATCTGTGATCGTCCGGACATGCATGTCCTCATCGCGATAGCGCTCCGAGTCTGCATTCTCGATCCGGAACCGCTCACGCCGATCTTCATAGATCAGACACAGTGCATTGAGCCGAAGACCCCAGATACCCAACACCTCACCGAGGTTCGGCGGCGAAACCGATGCAAAGTGGCCCTGGGTCGTCTTAACCTCGTCCACACGCTCATCGACGACGTAGCTGACGTAGCCGTGCTGCGCAAACTGCTCACCCTGCTCCGTGGACAGTTTCTCCTGCTTGGCTCGAGTGTACTCAACAAGCTCCGCGAAGTCCGCATCGGTGAGTAGTTCCGCAGCCTGGAACATCCGCTCCTCGCCGCCGGTGGCTGACCGGTTTTCCAGCACAACCACCGCTGTAAGTAGACCGATTATGCGCGGGCCCACGTCTCGCGACGCGGACAGACAGACGCGGCGGTAAGCGTCAAAAAGGGTTGAGGTGGACTCATCTTCTGCATCCAGCCTGTCAAGCAAGTCATCCAGTGATGCTGACTGATAGCGGTCATCAGCCTGCTTCGCGACCTCGTCAAGGAATGATTCGAAAAACCTTTCCGCGCGGTACCGCGACCACCGCTCGATCACCTTCTGTTTGACGAACGCTTGAACTTTGCTGACCGCGGCGCTCTTTGCGGAGGAAACGAGTGTCGCGGCGAGTGGTGTCAGGGCCATGGGGTTGCCAAGGTAGTGGATGTTCGCACGGTAGTTTAGCAAGCGGCCATCACCGTTAGCCGTGCTGGAGCGCTGCGCAGGCATTGACGTTTAGGGATAGTCCTTGTCTGGCCTACACTCGCTAGGCGGCGTGCGATATCCCAGGCCGCGACGTGGAAACTTCGAAACCGCAGACTCGCCTCTGCGGATTTTTTCTGCTGGTTCAGGCAATCATGCCTGGCATTTCCCTCGACCTCGTCACTCAATTCCCGCCGTGCCAGCGGCGACGCAACTCAGCCACAAGTACGTCATCGGAAAGATCCTTCAGGCAGACCAGCGCCGCCGTTTTGCGAGCGCGTGTAGCTGGTGCGTCCTCGCCAAAACGATCCCGCCCAAGGAGCGCGTGATTGATCTGGTCTACGGTCATCGGATGAGGTCGGCGAACGCCTGCCTCGTAATCGCGGATGTTTCGGGCGGTGCAGCCAAGTTTAGCAGCGAGATCCTGCTCAGTCATCGCGTGCTGTGTGCGAAGGCGCTTTAGATCGCTGGCGAAATTGCCATCACGCTCCAGAATGCCATCCTTCATCATCTCTCCAGAGTGAGTAGCGTGCGTTGTATGGCGGCTTCTCGCCTCGCCATATGGGCCGTCTGCACAAAATGGCAGAACGACGCCTGTTCATTCTCCCACGCGGGAGCATCCGTCGGAAAATGCTGTCTCTCGCGGTAATGGTGTTTTGTGCGCTCGCGGGAATGCTCGAAGCGACGTTGCGTTAAGAGTCCGTACCTGCCTAAGGCCTTCATGGTGGCTCATACTGCGACACCCAGTTGCGACCGCCCGCTTTCGCGTAGTACAGCGCTTCATCGGCAGCCTTGATCGCCGCATCCAGCTCATCTTCCGTTCCCGGCATCCGGCTGACCACACCGGAATGGACAGGAGGCAGGCGAAGAGGAAGAGACCGGGCGGCAGGCAGATATCATATGGAACGGTTCGCTCACTATCGCGGCTGGTCAATCGACGCCGCGCCCATCCTCGTCGGAAGACTTTTCCGGGCCAGCGCAGTGGTTGAGCGCCTCGTCGATGGCGAGCGTTTCATTTTTTCGGATCTCGGAGATCGCCCGACACTGGACGATGCCCAGTTGCGCGCGCTTGAGTGGACCCGCAACTGGATCGACAACAATTATCGCAACGAGCCCGTCTGGCACGGCGGTGACACGCATCGCGCGGCCACTCCAGCAAAGTGATTGCGGGATCGCAGACAGGACTGTCTCCAGTCCCGGCGCCCCGCGCGGAGATTGCCCTGCGAACCGGAATATCCGGCCTCTGGAATGCCAGACCCAACGCATCCCGGAAGTCTGCACGATATGAAAAGACGTGGATCTTTCTTTCAATCGCCCTAAACTGGGATTCTTCACGCATCTTTTCCGGACATCATGCGCCTCACCATCCTGATCAATGGCCCCGACCCGACCGTCAACCATGATTACGCCGTGCTGTGGCTCGACACGGATGAACAACGATGGTCCCGGGAAGCGCATTCTGGCGTCGACCTGCCGGAATGGGGCGAAATGGCAACGTCCGGCTCGCGAACCATTCTGACCGGGGCTGGGTCGAGCGAGCCGCTGTGTGTACTCAACAATCTGCAGGTCAGCCGTCATGGCGAAGTCAGCGGCGCCGACGGCATCGCGTCCATGGCGCAGGATCCCCGCTCGAAGACGGCCTGGCACTGGCGCCTTCAGGCGGTTGACCGGACGGGTGCACGGGCCGAAAGCGCGCTGTTTGCAGGCACTGGGGGGGCGGGCTATCCGGGTTACCGGCAGCGCACTGGCTGACCGGGCGCGACGGCAAAAATGCATTGCGCGCGGCGACGGTCAAGATATGGCCCGGCGCAAGGCAATCAGCGTTGTCACTTCATCCTGTCTGGTTTCGGCGGCTGCCAGGTCGTCGATGCAGCGGAGCACGGTATGGACGGCGACTCCCTTTTCGTGAATGACCATGAGTTCCGCGTCACCCTCGCCGAGACGGCACGGGGTGGCTGGACTATGGCTATCCTGCACATCGACCGTTCGGGGCCAGCGCCCGTCGAGCTGCGAGCGTCCATCGATATCGAATTCGCTTCGGAAGCAGAAGCGCTGCGCTACGCTAGGGTCGTCGTGGCCGAGATGGCGCAGCGGCGCGATGACGGCTGCACCGTGTCCGTCGATTAAGTCTGCGTCTCCGAGCTAGAAAAGGCCGCCCTGCCTTGTGTCCCTGACCGGCGGCAACGAGACCTTCGCCCGACGTGCGCCGTGACGGCGCACAATCCGCCGCACGTGTGCCACCAGCTCGACGCCGACCTCCTCACGCGTCACCCCATCCTTCGAGGCCAGCCGCAACGCGTAACGCTGCACGCCGCCGACCGCGCGATCGGGCAGCCTGCGTAGCGAGACATGCAGCCCGATGCGTCGGCCACGT
This sequence comes from Paraburkholderia sp. J69-1, assembly GCF_905220255.1. Classification (NCBI taxonomy): domain Bacteria; kingdom Pseudomonadati; phylum Pseudomonadota; class Betaproteobacteria; order Burkholderiales; family Burkholderiaceae; genus Paraburkholderia; species Paraburkholderia sp. J69-1. Next base: position 18,144 of record NZ_CAJMZG010000026.1, read on the forward strand.
TCGAGCAGCTGGGCGCGGCTCATCCCGCTCCAGCACATGGCAATGAAGTTCGCGACGTCCGGGGCCAGCGACTCGGGCGCGCTGGCGCACGGCAGGGCAATCGCGACGAGTTCGAAGCGGTCAGCCATCAGGCGAATTACCTCGCTATATGAAGGGGCGACGGGTGCACGACCCCGGCCAATGCAGACTAGGCCGCCTCATTCTTCGCCGGGCCACCAGGCCTGCGGTTGCGGCGCGTCGATCGCGTAGTCCTCCAAGCGCTTGCCTACAAGCCAGCGCGGGCGTTTGCCCTTGCCCGACCACTTGCTGCCGGTCACGGGATCGTAGTATTTCGCGGGCAGCAGCCGGGGCCGGTCGTAACCAAGCGCGCGGCGGACTTCCTGTTCAGTGATGCCGAGCAGCTCGACTTCCTCGCGGAATCGCGCCAGCGCCGCCGCGACTTCGCGCGCGCGGGCGTCTGCCAGCAGGTCGTTCACGTGGCCGAGTTCGGCGCGCAGCTGTTTCAGTTCGGACTGGGGTTCGGATACCAGCGTCAGGGCGGACTTGGGAGGGGACATGGGTCTTTTGGGAGCTAGCCGACGCGCGGCGACGGGATGATTCTAGTGATCCACTAGGCGGTCGCATAACAACGCGGCGCACCCTTGTGTCGCCCAATGAGGATACGTCCTATGTGCCCGTGGGCGTGCTTTCGTGCACCGGAACCTCCTCTCGGATGATTTTCAACTTCTTTGTCTCCCGGTGGCGGTAATAAATCAGTTTGTACTTGTCGATGATTTTCCCATCCGGCCCGCCGACGCGGACAACCCGAAGCCCTCTCCCTCCAGCTGCTGCCACACCGTTGAATCTAACATCGTCTCAAACATAAATCGTGTTATGGAGCTCTCATGCTAAAGGTGGTTTTGGCGCTGCATTCCAGACGTTTTCCTACCAGAGCTCTCGGCGGCATGCACGCGGCGAGACGGCCGCGAACCGCGGCCCTGTCGCTAACCGGTGTTAGCGATATAGCTCCGCTTTTCGCGGATTTAATGCGGACCGAGCCGAAGCGACGCTTTTATTGCGCTTGGAGTGCAAGCAAAACTGTCACTTCGGCGATTCAGAACGGCGTCCGGCCGAACCGGCACCGGTGACACATTTATTGCGTCCCACGATAAGGCGGCTCGTCGGGATGCAGTTCGCACTACAGACCACGTCGAACATTCGCAGTTGGTCCGCGCCCAGGTCTCCGTCCATCCATGAGCGGAAGCGACGGGGTGTGGTTGTCAGGTGTCCGGCCTCATGAAGCAACGTCAAGTCCGACATGCTGGGTCCACGGCAAGCGTGCCGCGGTCAATCCTGCATCCTTTGGAGAACCCGCTCCCCCCGTTTTCGTAACCAGTGGGAATCTGCCTGCAGTCGTCACTTTAGCCTCTTTTTTCAAGTTGACCGGCGCGCTGCCAGCTCTGCCCGATCCAACGGGACGTTGAACTCCGCATACGCTGCATTGCATCGCCAGATTTCGCTTTCATCGCGGCGAAAAATGGCAATACCGTCCTTCAGTTCGCACAACGCCTGCGGATACGCCGTGCTGTGCTCCTTGCTAATGGAGTCGCGGTAGCGCGAGATACACCGCTCTGCTCCGCATACTTCAATGCGCTATACATCCGGCGTTTGGACTGGCTGCCACGTGATTCTTTCCACATGGACACCTCACCAGGTCTCCGTCAAGAATGCACATCTAAACCACTTCCCTGGATCGGATGTTCTCCAGAACAATTTCCGCATGTCGCCATATCCTGATCAAGTGCGATGCGACGGTCACCGTCGAGCATGCTCGAACTCGCAGCTATGACCTCACCACCCGTGGTGGTCTTATCTCCGTGACACACTATCGCCTTGCTCATTTCGGGACCTCACCCACCCATCAACTGGACAAATCCAACAACGATAAAAATCTAAATTAGCCGCCAATTTTCTTGGTTTTCGTAAACAGAAAACCTTTCCCAGACCAGAGATATTCATTCACAGAATAGTCTTCGCTACCTGGATCGCTAACGCTGTACTCCGATATCATCGGGGTTCCTATTTTGTTGACACCTACCTTGACTCCGGTCCCGTACGATACGAATTGAAGAGAAAAATCTTTCCCCGTGCTCGCGAAAACCCCTGTATACGAATTGGTAGCACTCAGATTCGGCTCGACGAGACAAACTGAGATTTTCTTACCATGAAATGATTCGCTATATTCATCAAATCTAAGTCCACTGTCAAATTCCTGAAGAGGACAACTATCCTTTCCACAAACGAATGCCTGCATTTCCGCATCCCTATAGAGTGCTTTCGCCATCGCGTCATGTTGAACATCCGTTCCGCACGCATGTGAAAATTCAGCAATCAAAGAAAGAACGGTGAGTAAAACGAATCTCTTCATGGTCGCTGCTTCTCCAGTGAAACTTGAATGTTGTGGGTCGTTGGGAAGTACTTTTTCTTCGGATGATGTGTGTGCGGGTCAATCACAGGGGTACCATCCGGATTAAGAACTGTTTCGAGTGCCGTATTTCTACGCCACACAAATTCAAGCGGCTCTGACGCACCAAGCTCGATCAAATCGAGAAGAATGTATCGAATGTACACAAATGATTGTAGACGATGCTCAAGTCCATTGATATTCTGGTTTGGCACATTGCCGTTGGTAGAGCGAGATGCCTGAACCGCCGTCTCGATCTTAATTCCACCCTGATCTGTTGTCTTAAGCGTATTAGTCCCGATGGCTGTCATCTCCCTGCACGTCCAGTATAACCCCGCGCTATCCGCACAATTGTGTCGATTGAATACTGTATTGGTATCTGCCAGCAACACGTCCGGATTCCATTTCAGATGCGCGAACTTCGCCGGAACCGCCGGATCGTCGGGGAACTTCCTGAACTCACCATACTTTGAGTAATTGGGCTCTTTCGTAAGCTGTATCAAACCACGACCATAGTACGGGTTATATGACCTGTGCTCGCCTTCAAATTCACGGACCGCCTTGAACCACCCCGACTCTTCCATGAGCTGGGCCAAAAAATGAGTCGCTCTTGCTTTAGTCGCATCAATTCCATACTTACGAATTGCCGTGTTGAACTCGACCTCCCAAGCTTTCCCCTGACGCATCGCGTCTTGCCATGGATGGGACGAGGACACAAAATGGGTACCTGAAAGCGATAGCATCGCGCGCGGGACGCACTGCGCAATTTCGTCAGCTGAAAGCCAGTCGCATTTTCTGAAATGGCGAATGAAGGCTAGCGGATGAAAGAACCAGAAGCTCTTCCCTCCGGAGAGCGATGGCACCTGATCAAAAAACTGGAGCTTCTTCACGAAGCCCAAAAATCTCTCATAGCCATACGGATCGGTATCCTTGGTGCGCCCAAAGTACCCATCACGTCAAATAGAAAATAAGCGGAGGCGCGCGTTGCCGCGCTTTACCGCACAACTGACTTCGACGCATTGATTGCGGTCTACACCCGCTCTCCTGCTTTGCCGCTCATTGCTATCGGACAACCGCGCGTCATGGCAAAGAGTGTTACGGACAGAATGCCAGCCGTCCCCGTAGAAGCCGTACCACCTCCCGATCGCATTAGATGTATGCGCAACCAATGTGGTTTCTCACTGACTCCACTTGGGATTCAAGCCTGGAGTAGACAATCGATCGCTAATTATTTCGCTCTGGCTCTACACATATCGGTATTTTTGCCGATCTATAGGGAGGGATCTGCGCGCTCGGTCGTCGAACGGCTGACCGCGCCCGCGTCTCTATCCAGAAGCAGTGGTGGCTGACCGCGTCGCGCCCGGCGAGTCTTTTCGCCGCTGCTATGCCACTCCTACTTTTTACTGTTCTTTTGTACAAGGAAGCCGAAATGTTCATCAACCTTGAAATGTGGGACGAAGAGCCGCGACACGATGGCGCGGTTGTCCGTCCTGGATCGCAGCTCGATGCTCATCTGGACATGCAGGCACTCAAATGCCGCGTGCGGTCAATCAATCTACACGGCCTTCTGTCGTTTGAGAAAATCCGAATCTGGACGATTGGCCGCCCGCGTACTAATGGAAATTACTCGGATGTGCTGGAGGGCGTCCGGCTGCTGTTGGCTGATTCGTCCAGTTACGTTGTAATCGTCGATGATCGCGACCGGACCTTTGAGGACATCCTCGCAGAAGCGTGCGCCAGCGGTGATGTGGTCTACCGGGGCTATGACCATTCGAACTACGCGCGAAACTATATCCATAAGGAAACGCTGTGAGCGCGCAGAAAAAAACGAAATCAGCGACACGCAGTCCCAATGCTGTGCGCCGCCGTGCCACTCCTGAGGGCTCTTCACTGAACGCACAACCCGAATCAACAACAAGCTCGGACGCGCATACGAACAATGCTCGCGAAACAGGAACGTGGTGGAAATCACGCGCAAACGATGCTTCACATCACGTCGACCACCCTGCTGCGTACTACGTCGCGAATGCTCTAAGTCTTCTCTTTTCCACGTTCCTGGCATGGAACGCATACTTCACCCAAGACCGCTTCTGGTCGAACCTGAACATGATAATCATGGCGGGCGCATCGACTCTCGCCGCCGCTACCAGTACGCTGCTACAGATCAGGCCACTTCGTGCATCCGTCAGTCTACCGGTGACCGGCGTATTGCTTCTGGGAGGTTCGGCGTGGCTGTACCAGGACGCCAGCAATCAAACCGTTGCGCGACTTCACAAGTATTTCGCCTTTGACGTTTCGCAACTCACGCAAGCGATCGCAACCGGCACCAAATACCTCTATGCCCTCGAAGCGGCAGTTTGCATCGCATCGCTCGGCTCCGTTGCCGCGATAACGGTCGCTTACGCATGTGCGTTCCGGCGCACTCCAGGCGCCAAGGATCGGACTGACTGGTGGTTCCGCGGTGTGTCGCTTGGGATGGTAGTGGCCTTCGTGCTCGTCGCGGCTGTGTCGTCCAGAATTTCCGATACAGTCGCCGCCGATGCCATCGCTGTTCACGCAGCCTACGATGTCGACTTCACCGGACTCCATGATTGTCCACACGTCCCACACGGCGACAAGGTACTGCTCTCGAAAATGTCCGACAACATCGGTTACGCAATGCACATGGAGTTACCCGACCGGCGTCTTCTTTCCATTTCCAAGGCAGATCTTGGCGTGAAGTCGCCAAATCTCAATCAGTTGACCGTCGTGACCTGTAACGAACCCCCTAGGTCTTAACTGCTTGGATCTGCTTCGCCGCCAAAAGCTGCGATATGGATGAATTGTCTGTTCGTACCTCGGCGCAAATACTCGAGTGTGATTGCGCGGGACCGTGAATTCGGTAGAGCCATCCCTTCATCGCGAGATGCACCGCGTTTTGCCTCCGGGGGGTTGCCTGAATCGAAGGGGCCGTTCGCGCCAAAGGGAGGATCGTTCTCGCCGAAGCTAGCGAGAACGAATCCTGAAACAGATCATGTGGCGGCACACGAGGGCGCTCTTTCTGGAAGGGTCAACATATTATTTAGGATTTCGAATAAATTGCCAGACTGGAAGGTGGCTGCCCGAAGCAGTTGGCCGTGTGTATGTGAGTTCAGGCATAGCGAGATCGATCGCCAAGACGCTGGCGAAGCACGATCACGGCGGCGGCGATCGACGAGTGACAACTGATGCGGCAACAGGAAGAATATGAGCGTGCATTATCTGGCGTACCGGCCAGTAGGCACCCGTTAAATCCAGCGGTTCTAGCGAATTCGCGGCGGGGTCTGTTCACCGTGATTGCGTTGCCTATTCTGGGTTGTCCCGCTTCGCTGCTTCGGTAATGTGCAGTTTCCAGCGAAAAACTCACTCCCCCTTCATAGCGCGACGTTATAAAAGGGTTCGACCGAATTTTTAAGATTATGCGTTCGATGAATACATGATGGCGCGATCGCACGCGATGGGTGCGATTGCATTAGACAATAAAAAAGGGACGCTTTCGCGTCCCTTCGGCGTCTAGAGTGTTGCGCATCGTTGAGAGGCGTCTCCAGCGTTTTCACCAACAATAGTAACGAAATCTCAATCGGATGTCAAAACGGCATCGGATACCGTCTCGAATCTACGGCTGTCCCGACGGGCGGGCCGCCACAGTCCACGTCGAATCACTTCCACGCGGGGCGCGTTTCCCATCCTGTCGGGAAGCCCAAGTGCGCCCCTGCGTCGACATGACAGCAGCCCGTTAACGTCCGGCTGAGCGCATCGCGCCACTCAGCTCCGTAGCCGAGCGGATCCAAAAGTGCCTTCATCATCGCCGCACGCGAATAGAACGAATGCGGATCCATCATCTCTGGTGCAAAGTGTATGAGCGCTTTCCCCGCAGGTCTGGCGGGCGGCGATACCGTCATCTTCATGTCCCACAAGCGCGAGTGATGGGCGCAAGCGTTACGCAGATCCGTTAGCGATTGTAGCCAACCTCCCAGCAGCACGTCCGGGATCTCCTGCCACGCGTGCCGGCCGGCGGCCTTACGATCACGGATGGTCAGGGCATCAAAAACCCGGGACAAGGCGCCTAGACTCAGCCGTTCGCATACCAACCAGATCGGCGGCAGTTCGGGCTTCGCATAGGTCTGGTAGTAGTGCGTCAATGCCAGACCTTTCTTGTTTTCGCACTCCCTTGCGATCTGGTCCAATACCCGCGCATATTGACGCAGATCGCCGAAGCGCTCGCGATCGCTATACCAGTGGCTACCGAATTCAATCGACAACGGATTGCTGAGCGCGGCCCGCAACGCGACTTCAATGCGTTCGACCGCATCCATTGTGATCGAGCGCAGCCGTCGGTCGAAATCGTACAGCTCGACAACATCGGAAAATCGCGTCCGAGGCCAGAATTTCCGAGTGACCGGGTTCTGGAATCTGCGCATGTAGATCAGCAGACGAAAGTGTCCCACGGACCGCAGTGTCGTTAAGTTCGACTGGCGATCGTCAATCTGAAGTCCCCGATCCCACAAACGATGTAGCGTCTCTTCAGCGCTGAGCGCCACTTTTGAATACGTCTTGGTCGGCGCGGCTGGCGCAGCCTTTGTTTTTCGTTTCTTTGCCATCATGACTCCATGCTGCGGCACATTGTACGTGGCACGGATCGCCCGCGCGACCGACGGCCAGCCGCCCCCGAAGCCACCCAGCAAGTCACCATCGCAGGTGGGAAAGGAATCAGTCGATGTTCAGAAAAGTCCCCCCTGCCGCGCATCGCGCGGCGGCGGCAGCGACACCTTCGCCCGTCGCGGCCCTCGCCGGCGCACGACCCGCACGTGCGCGATGAGCTCGACGCACATCGCCTGCGTCACCAGCACGAGCGAGTAACAGCATGCGCCCCCAGGAGCGGCGGTCGCGGGAGCTTTCATGATCCGCAGCGAGGCGCGCAGGGCCAGCCGCCGTGCACGGTCCAGCAGTTGGGCGCGGCTCATGCCATTCCAGCACGCCGCGATAAACGCCGTGACGCATGCAGGCAGGGATTCCGGAGCACGGTCGGGCGGCAATGCGAGAGCAACGAGTTCGAAGCGGTCCGCCATTGTACGTGTGACTCTCTGTATGTATTGGGGGCAAGGCGGGGTCCAGTGGGAACAAGGCCACCGGGCTGAAGATTTGGCCGGGGAGACTCGATCTGTCACGGCTCCGGGCAAGACAATTCCTCTCACCCTGGCATAGCAGCCCGAGGCGTCCTGATCGTCGCCCGGCCATCACGGTTGCGGCGCATCGATCGCGTAATCCTTAGCCGTTTGCGCGACGGCCGGTCATAGCCCACCGCACAGCGGATTTCCGGTTGGGTGATCCCAGCAGGGCGACGTCCTCCCGCAACCGGTCGAGCACTGCGGAGCCTTCACGCGCCCGGGCATCGGCCAGCACATCGTTGACATCGCCAAGTTCGGCTCGCAGGGTTTTCAGCTCGGACGTGAGCCTACGTCGCAGAAGCCGGCGTAGCCGCGATTTCCCGATTCTAGCGTGCGCCAGGCGACCCTGGTGCTGCGGCCCGGCGGGTCTCCCGTTGCCGTTTCCGGACATCGCACCGCCGGAGCTGGTTCAGGTCGCCAAACATGATTCGACAGTCTGTCGCGACCTCATTACAGAATACGTATCAAAATGTACGCTTATAGTGAACGCGACGCCCGTCGTGGGCCAAGGCACCGCTAGGTACGATTTCGGCTACGACGGTGACCGGGCGGCCGTGAAACATTATCCAAAAGCAGGCAGGTTAACGTTAAAAATCCACGACTTAGAGCTCTCCACAAACCGTCCCCCATTGTTTCACGCACGCGCCCGGCAAACGGCAAGACTTAAGCCACGTTTCCGCCCTAATGTGACTTAGCAAGTACTTTGCATCGCAGTTGCCCCGCTCCTCATTGCACCAGAACCTCAAGAACCTCAAGAACCAAAAGCGATACCTAATTTAGCCTATGAAGCAACGTGATTGGCTTTTCGGAATTCATCCTCGCGATCACCGTCCGCAGACTCAAGAACAAGCTCATAGACACTCCCTGGACTTCGTGGAACTCGGCAACGTCAACCCAGGTCTCTCCACCGTGCCGATCGCACGCTAGAAGAACGAAACTCGCATGCCACGCGTTCCGCGAACTGACTCACAGCTCTCGCTCGACGCTCCGAATCTGCAGTGCACCGCTTTTTTCGTCGTGTAGGGACATAGATCAAGATACCGCGCGAAAGAGGTTAGTAATTTGCACGTCGGCGCTATGGAGCTTCGCCCGAAAGAGTCATGTTGAAAAAGCCTCGTTGGCCTGTCATTCTACGTTTGTGTGTGCATGATGGCTCATACGGTCGGCGCGATAGCAACAACGCGGCGGTTACCTACTTCACAGTGACCGCGTGACCGCCTGCCCGCCCTCATGTTCTGCTTGTTGTCGCCGACTGTTCAATATCGGCTGTTTTCTCAGTCAGCTTCCGGCGACACAGAATTCCCTTACGCCCTCATCGACCAAAATACGTCGGCAAGCCACGTTTTCAGCCTGACCCCACCGCCCGACCTGTCAGATGGTGACGTCGTCGGAGGCTGGCTCGAGGCCACGGCTTCGGGGCATCATTGTCTCCCGGTCACAAAACTTGGCCAGTACAGTACCGACGAGCAGGGGGTCTTCTGGTGCGCCTTGGGGAGGTACTCGCATTCTGCCTGTACCCTCGACGACTTCAGCAGCCAAATTGTCTCCTTGCAGGCCTTCGCGCCGAGGGCAAACCACAAGCGTGGCGAAGCTCAACAGAGCGACGCCCTTCCCTCGGCGCGAAATCAGTCGATTCGGCGACTCAGTCCAAAGGCATCGTCACATCGCCGTTGGACTCATTCTAGGAGAACGGCCACATGCAATTGAACCGAGCCAGCGGGCAGCCGGAGGTTGTCCATCGTTCTGGAACGGCCGGCTCGCTTTTTTCCACCACCAAAATGGCGTTGCTGCGTGAGGCCATCTCCGTCCACCCAGTTATCACCCACGAGGGCCGCCAGTCAAAAGATGTGACTTTTCCGATGTGGATCCATTCAGCTGGATAGGCTGACGTGCAAGCGAGGCCATCGCGAGCCAGTGCCCACAGCAACTACGCAAGGACTACCCGGGCGCGCCGTAAGGGCCACAAAGCCGTGATAGATGCACGCGCTGTCTATTCGAGAGTCCCGGACCGAGTCAGAATTCCCCCGTGCCGACACCGAATGACCAACGCTTTCGCTTCGCCTCAGCGTGCCGCACGAAGTTCAGCCAGAGTAAAGCCATACACGCCTGCGCGTCGTTAGGGAAGCTGAGCGCAAGAATAGGCAATGCAGAGAAACGCACGGCGCGGTGCGCAGCGCCTGCCCGAAACCTCAACCGACCGGCTGCACCACTCGTCCGTAATGGCCCCCGCCGAAACTGTTGTGTGCCGGCCGCACGCACGGCGCGCTTGCAGAATTGGAATCCACGGATATGTGAACCTAAAACCATTCCGTCGACGATAATCCCGCCGGTGTGCATGCCGTCAACGCGTGCGCCACAGGCCAATAATCTTAGAGGCATCCGATCTTGTACCCCGCCAGAAACACTGATTCGAAACTCCGGGAAAATCCCGGAGTTTGTACTGGAAGTCCGGGATTTTCCCGGAGTTCTTAGATTACGTTTTCACAATCTCCGGGTTAATGTCCGACTTTCAAAAGAAGGCACGCCATCCTGCGTTCGTCTCCTGATTCGATTCGAGCGTATTTCCGGCCCTACTCAAGGGATCGGGATCGAAGGGAAGTGTCTCTATTAGAGACACACTACGGCGAGCTCTCGACATCGGTTGAACGTTTCGTTCATATTGGAAGATCGATTGGTGAACAAAAGATTAGCCGCAGGTTCGATGGGCGCCGGAAAATCGATGAAAAAAAGCTAGTTCAGTCGACCGACATTGCTAGCGCCATATCCACACTTCAACCGAGGGAGGATGCCTGCCGAGTCAGGGGGGAAAATTCCAGTGTTGAATACAAATGTAGTCAGCGTGGCAACCTTCGCTCTCCCCACGCAGCCTTCCCGGCGTGCGCACGGACGACGATTCACGCATCACACAGATGCCCCTGAAATCTTGCTGTAATGGCGCTCCGACGCAGAGTCATTGCGATCTATTATTGGATAGTTCTCTCAGTTCAACTTTTGCCGGACTTCGCTTTAGCTATGAATTGAAGCGAGGACGCTGCGTCCCGGTCAAAGTGTCTCTATTAGAGACACTTTGACCAGTAGCGCGGCAAGCCTTTCATTCACGGCGACGAAGATAACGCTACCGGCATAGCAATCTTTTACAGCACATAATTTCGCTTAGGATCGGCGAGCAGACGCGTAGGATTCGCCAACTCGCGACAATGCGCGGTTGTTCCAGAAGTAATGCCACGCGGCCGGGCGGAAGCTCGTCAACTTCGCTGGCAAGCGGCTCACGCAATGGAGCAATGGCTCTCATATGCCACGGATGACGGGCTGGCCAGTACACACGCAGCCACAGACACACAAAGATCGGGCGCGAGCGGTCTCAAGCGTCTTCGAGAAGCGCGCCGGCTTCCTGTGTTTCAGCCGCACGGAAATGGGCGATGGTCTTCCGATATCCGCCTCGCAGTAAATCAATCTGGACCGTGATAACGGACGCGTGTTCGTACTGCAACTCGGTCCATACATACTGTCGAAGACAGGCGCACGACCTCGGCGAAGTCTGCTCAACACCCTTTTTGCGACGCGCGCAACAGGTTTAACTTGATCCTCATACGGCGCGAGGTGATTGAATTGGTCCCACATTCCGACGGCGGGATCGACGTGGGCACCACGCTTGGCGCCGTCGAACGATGTCTGCTTCGTTGCGCCGCTTGCAAGCCTCCTCAAGCGCGAATGTGCCTTGCGAAGAGTCCGCGCCGCAAGGTCAAGGGAACGACCAACCGCCAGATAATGAAGTCCCACATTCGGTCAGCACATGAACGACACGCGAGCCGCGTAGTCCGCGCAAAATGTCGAGCCCGTGGAGAGGAGCAAGGAGGAAGCCACATCGCAAAGTCCAGGCGCAATGCCTAGCCCGATCGGTCGACCTCCGAGTTTCAGAGTGTCTCTATTAGAGACACTCTGAAACTCTGCTCGTCGGATGCATTGAGACAGTACGCACACACGCTTCACAGTTGATCCTGTACACAAAAGCTCGAAATTGCCCTATGGGACCTCTTTGTCGGCAGGCATAAAAAAAGCCCGCTAAAGCGGGCTTTCGTGCACTCAAGGCGCTTATGCTACCCCGGTGAAAAGTTGAGCAATTAACTCGCGAACCTGCTTTTCCTTCTCCGCGGTAAGCATTCCTGCTCGAATCTTGACCGTCAATCCATCAGAGTCTCTTGTAATGGACCCAGCCTGATTTCCCCCTGCAAAAATTTTGTCGATCTTACGATCACTGACATTGTTATCGACCCTTCCGTCAGCCTCAATCGCCTGTTTAATAGTCCGGGCCAGTTTCGTTTGGTCCAGATCCCCGGCGACAACTTTCGCCCACACTTCCTTCGCAAGATCGAACGCCCTCGGGTTTTGATCTCGCAACACCGAAACCATACTTTGGGCAGCGTTCGCACCGAGCAATCGCGGCTGAACGTCCAAATCCCTTATCACGAAGTCTGGCAAATCGCCAAATGAGAGGAAGCGATAAAGTTCCGAACGCGATATACCCAATGCCTCCGCAACTCGTTTCCGGTTAGGAAATTCTTTCTCTGACCGACGGATCGAGCGCGAAATTTCGTAATCAGATAAGTCGTCGCGCACGACATTTTCGACGAGAGCAAGCGTCGCCATCTCCTCGTCCGAAAGGTCCACCACAAAAGCCTTGATGAACTCCTTCTCGATCATCTTGTGGGCGCGCCAGCGACGCTCTCCTGCTACAAGCTGATAACCCGCATCCTTGCGACGAACGACAATAGGTTGGACGAGACCTGATTCGCGAATTGACTCGGCGAGTTGTGTAAGCTTTCCTTCCGCAAAAACCTGCCGTGGCTGCCAAGGATTGGGAACGATACTGGCAACTTTAATCTCCGAAGACGGACCCGATTTTTCCAACTCAGATATTCGCAGTTGTGCTTGAGCCAGCGCTCCTGCCATACCTGGCGCAGTAAGCGGCGCCTTATTCTTTTCTGGCTGCTCATCAAGCTTGATATCTTTCGTTGCTCGGACGTCGGCCGTTTTGGCCATCATACGGTCACGCAGGCTGCTCATTGGCCGGCCCTCCACTGTGCAACGTACTGGTCATCTATCCACTTACAATAATCCATTAGTGGTTGCTTCACTCGCGCGAGCGTCTTTGCCACGGTGTCCGCTCGCGATAAATCAAATACCGTCGAGAACGCCAGTGCACCATTGCTCATGACCGAGCTGGCTGGAATTTCGATCGCGTGGAGCCAATCTCCATATGCACGTTGCGTCCACGAACGGACAACTGGTGCGGATGATGTCGTCCCATAGTCAACCTTGGAGAGCAGCACGGAAACAAAGTCATAGGTCTTATCGACGTCGTGCTCAGCAAAGCCATTCGCAACCTCAGCGAACAACGACCAAAACGAAGAGGACGAAATGAAGTCGAGACTCTCTGGTACCAATGGCATTACCATTGAATCAGCGGCCATCAGTCCATTTAGCGTCATGTAGGAAAGCGACGGGGCGGTGTCGATAATGATGTAGTCATACTGTGCGCGCAGCGGCTCTATCCCATTGCGCAAAATCGACCAGAACTTGAACCCAGGGTTTGTTTTCTGCTCAGCAGGAAGATGGAACTCCGCATCATGCAGATAGTTGTGTGCCGGAATGATGTCCAACCCGTCCCAGTAAGTAGTCTGGACTTTTGAACGAAGGCCGCCCTCAATGGTGGGGTCGTAGATGTAGGGGAGAACAGTGTCGTCCCAATTGATATCTTTCTCCGCGTAAAGGCCACAGAGTTCCGAGAGCGATGCCTGAGGATCCAAGTCGATCATGAGGACTTTGCGCCCGCGCAGGCTCAGTCCTTGCCCTAGGCACATCGAGGTTGTAGTCTTGCACGACCCTCCTTTGAAGTTCGCCGTTGTCAGCACACGGCCGCGTTGTTCCCTAGTACCCGTCACAAGCGGCGTCTGATAGATCGTCGAGACCTTTTGCACCCAGTGCCTCGCGTCCTTCAACGAAAAAATCCGTGCGCGGCCCGTACCGGCCGTCTCACCGCTAGGAAGCTCGCTACCATCCTTGGTCGCAAGGTAATTGATCTTCTGTCGATCAAGGCCGCAAAGATCCGATAGTTCGCCAATCGTAAAGACCGGCGCGTTTTTGCGGGGACGCGGTGCCAAAATTTGGTCGCGCAGCTCGTCAGTCATGACTTTCAAACGGTCCGCGAACTCACTGAAATCAGTAAGTTTCACACGACGATCAATGCTTGGAAGTTCACTCAAATTCATGTTGGAAATACCCTTTTGTCAAAGGTGAGGCGATTTCCGGACGCCCAGCCTTCATTTCTACGGTTTGGCAGCATTCGCCCGTCGAAGCGTAGAATACTCGTCGTGCCGGAGAATTGCCATTACATTCGACCCTTTCGACACTTTTTGACCCGCTTTATCTGAAAAGTGCTGAAATTCAATCGTTTAGGCTCAAGCTTTTCGTTGTTCAACGAGTTTTGACCCCGTACTTCAGCGTCCTCAAGTCCAATTTCCGCTTCTTGTCCCCTCTAGGTCAACACAAAACACCTCACCTTTGAGCTGAAAAAGCCGTTCGGTTTGGATCAGCTTTCACTCGTTAGCACAATTCGCCTCACCTTCGAGAACCTCGTTTCTCCACCGAACGCTGTTCTTTGGTGATCTAGGTGCCTTGAGCTAGCTACGATCGCCGATCTTTTTTTCTGGAACGCAGCCGGGTTGGTTAGTTTGTTTTTTGTAAACATAAAACCTACCAACCACTAACGTAAAACCGACAATTCAATAGAATCAATTGGTTAAGTCTTTAAGGTGAGGGAATTTGTGCGCATGGTGCTGTGAATTGAGCACTATGGTGAAACGTTTACCCCGCTAAGGTGAGGTATTTGGGGTCTGGAGGTGAGGTGTTTACGTGACGAAGGTGAGGTAAGTTGTGATGGCTGCCGCCGCAAGGTGAGGTGTTTTGGGCAGAGTGGCATGCCAAGGTGAGGTGATCTGTGTTGACAGCGCACTTTGCCGTCGGTACCGTACGGCACAAACATACGGCCACGAAGGCGAGGGGAGTCGGATGACGACAGGAGGGCAAGTGGCCACGTCAAGGCAGTTGGCGTTGGCACTCTTCGACGATGCGCGGGGTGAGGACCTACCGGTCGAAGCCGCACGAAAAGATATCGGCTTTGCCCGAAAGAACGTTCTCATCAGGATCGTAGACCTTGGCGTTGCCGCTCGCCGATTGATTGACGCCGCATATTTCGTCGTCGCACAGGAGACTGAAGTTCACGATCTTTACGACGTCGAACTCGACTACTTCAAATGGCTAATGCGGTATTCAAGCCGCAACAACGCCCACCTTGAGCAGGTCATCACAGAAGCGCAGAGAGCTTTGATCCAGGCGACGGCAGAAGCCGAGGCTGACGGAACGAAGCCGTTCGGCTCTGTTCAGTTAATCGGCCGAATCTCCTACGCCGGCGGCCGCTTCCAGTTTCGGGTTCCTCCTGATCTCATCGGCATTATCCGCGGCCCAGGAAAGTCACACTGGTTGAGCCTTCGTATCACGTCGCTGTTTACGCTTAGCTACGCGCGCGTGATGTACGACCATCTTCTGCCATACGCTGACGGAGGTGTAACCGAATGGTTCACGCTGGACGAATTGCGATCGTGGCAAGGAGCGATTGGAGCGAAGGCGAAGGAGTTCAAGTATTTCAAACGCGACTGGCTTGGGCCGGCAGTAGAGCAGATCAATGCGGTCTCCGACTTGCAGCTGTCCTTCGAGACCCGCAACGAGCAGGGCTCGCGTAAGATCGGTCGTCTGCGCTTTCGTATCGAACGCAAAGCTGTCGAAGAACGCTTGTTGCATACGCATGAGCAAGCGAAAGCGCTGTACGAGACGCTCAAACAAGAATTCGGTCTCTCCAGCGCGCAATTTGGCCAAATAGCTTCCGACCGTGATACTTACACCGACGAGCGCTTGGAACAGGCGATTGAGCGTACTCGCTTTAGTCTTAGGCTCGGCAAGGTGTCGAAGAGTCCTGCTGGCTTTTTCATGAAAGCGTTAAAAGAGCGATGGATTGTCTCCGATGCAGAACGTCAGATGGTCGAGCAGCAGAAGACGCTCGCTCTTGCTGAACAACGCGAAGCGGACGTGCGAGAGCATATGGAGACTCGTATTGCTTTGCAAATCGCCGCGCAGGACGTCCACGCACAAAATCGTGTCGTTGATGAGGTGCGGCGTGGGTGGGAAGCCTATGACGCAGCGACGGCGAAGCAGCGTGATGAGTGGAGGCGAACTTATAAATCGAGCGCCGCCGGCAAACTGACGCTGCGTCGACTGGGAATCGAGCCGTCGATCGAACTGCTTGAACAAGTCATTCAGCGATACCCCGATCTGAGAGATGCTTTCGCAGGGTACGTGTTCACAAAGACGCGCACGGGCAAGAGTAGGGCGGGGTAATTTGGCACGGCAATCTCCCTAAGTGCAGAACAGCCGCGTGTAGCGCCGCAGCGGCTTGTGTTGCAGCTGGGCACAGAGCCGTCGATGAGCGTCGTTTAGACGAAATTTGAAATGCTCGTGAAGCACCCCTTTGGCTGAACACGAAGGAACGCGAGAGCCTCGTGAAAAAATTCACGGCACACAGATAGTTTCGGCATCCTATGCATTGAGCCGCAAGGGATGCAGCCTGCGCAGGTCAAGGAGTAAATGTATTGCACTGGCGCACAATTAATAAAACGTTCAGCATTTTTGTGGCTGGTGAGGTACGCAAAGTCAAACGGGTGAAGGCGGTTACAACCTACCACGTCAATCCTAGCGTCGGGTTTGGGAACGGTGAATCCGAGCGCTCCGCGCGTCGTGGGCGTCACTGCGTCGTTCGGCTATCAACGTGGCTTCGAACAAAGTAAGAGCTGACGATAGCCAAGTTTCGAGCTTAGCAAAACTACCCGTAAATCGAGATAGATCGCCCATTTCGACGCGCAAGCTTTGCTTGTCACGCCCGATACGCACGCGAACGGGTGTCAGGTCTGATTCCGGCAGACGATCTGCGACAACGTATTCAAGAAGGTCATCTAGCTCCCAAAAGCCTGCCTCCTTCGCATCGTGGATACGAGTAACGATTTCCTTTTCCCCAAGCCTCTCGATTGCGTCAAGGATGAGCTTCCCAGTACGAAAGGTGATGGCGCTAGCGCCGCCCAATGCGTCAACGATGATCGGTGAGATTCGCGCCAACGATAACAGCCGAGACAATATGGGAGTCGACACTCCGAGATCAGCCGCTAGATCTCGTTGTGTCGTCCAGACCCCTGAGGTCAGCAAAGATCGATAGAACACACCGAGTTCATAGTTCGAGCATTGATTCGCACGGATTTGGTCATGCATCCCGCGAGCAGTGATTTGGTCGAGTTGGGAATTCAAGCTAAAGGATCGATTCATTTTCAAGTATGCGAGCTTGCCCGCCGCATTGGATCGTCAAGCACGGTCTCCGGTTTTCGTCGTGCCATGTTGGGCAGAGAGGACTGAGCACGAAGAGAGAGTTTCTAAGCGCTTTAGAACTTCGGGGTTCTCTTGCGACCTAAGTCTTTGATTTAATTTAAAACTGGCAAAGGCTCAGCGTGTTAAATTTTTGAAATGTCAGGCTAGCACCGATTACGCTGGGCACAAAGACTCGAAAGCTCACTAAAAACTGCACCATTTCGCTGAAACGATTGCAGGCGCTTGGGAAGCGTCCTGACTGAAAGCGATGATGCGAATGGTGTGCAAAATCGTCCCGCTTTTGACGCCGAGCACCCGGGCCGCCACTGTTCCAATTGACGCGAACCCACTCGTGCGCGCGCGTCATGTCTTTTCTCCGCAGGTCCAAGAAGCAGGTTGCTCTCTCTACCGCTCCCGGCGGCTACTCCGAAGAAGATCCCGAAAAGATCATCTTCGACGGGGGCACGCGTCTGCGGGTTGAGTCCAACCACTGGAAACTTTTCGCGTTTGCGCTTGCGGTCATCGCAGGCGGGGCAGTCTGGACGCGTCAGCCGCCGCCGTCGGTCGTGAAGGCCTATGGCATTGCCGCCGATGCCGGTGGTCACCCGCTCATCAAGCAACTCGCTGCCTACAAGCCGGACGATCAGGCACTACGCAAATCCATCGCCGAATCGGTCGGCTACTGGTTCACTATCGAGCCAGTACTGACGCCCACGATCGAAACCTCTCGCCTCGCGCGCAACATCAACGCCGTCAAGGCGCAGATGCTCGACAACGCGAAAAACCAGTTTGCCGACTGGATCAAGAAGGATGCGCCGTTCCAGACCATTACGGCCAATCCCAAGTACGTGCGCGAGGTGTCGGTCAAGAGCGTGTCAGTGCTCGACGACTCGACCGTGGTGGCGGAGTTCACGACGACCACGACCCAGTTTCCATCCGACCGGCCCGTTGAACAGCGCTTCGCGCTGACGCTGCGCTATCAGATCGTTCCGGCCAGTTCGGACGACGCGGTGGGCACCAACCCGTTCGGGATCTTCTTCCCGTTCTTCACCCTCCAGAAAATCGCATGACGACTCCGGCCCGCTTCCTGTTGCCGCCTGCCGCGCTCGCGTGCGCGCTGGTGTTTTCCCATGCGGCCGTCGCCGCACCGAAGTCATCGCTTGCGGGAGGCTCGCTCGATATCGGCGCGATCATGGGCGATCCGATGAGCCCGGTGAATCCCTATAACGCGGGCACCGATCCCGTGACGCTGCCTAACGACGCGCGTCTCGCGATCTTCCCGTACAGCCGCGACCAGATTTTCAGGATTCTCACGGCCCCAGCGAAGCTCACGACAATCGAGCTGGCGCCTGGCGAGAAGCTGACTGTCGACCCGGCGATGGGCGATTCAGTCTCGTGGGCGATCGATACGGACGGTGCGAATCATGTGTACATCAAGCCGATGAAGCCGGGCATGGTGAACACGCTTCATCTGACCACGAATCTGCGCGAGTACGACATGACGCTCGTGTCTTCGCCACTGGGTGGCCTCTTCTATCAGTCGGTGCGCTTTCGCTACACCGAATCGCTGATGGCGAAGGTGCGGGCGCGTGCGGGGGCGGAAGCCGGGGGAGGTGTTGCCCAGAGCGGCGACGCGCCAACGGACTCCGGCCCGATCGGCGTCTCGCCGGAGCAGCTCAACTTCGAATACACCATCTCGGGTTCGGCACCGTTCAAGCCGGAGACGGTTTTCGACGATGGCAAGTTCGTGTGGCTGCGTCTGCCTGCCGATGCGCCTTTTGCCGTGCCGATCGTCAAGGATCACGGCGATGACGTCGCGCCGAACTTCATCCGTCGCGGGCCGTATATCGTCGTCCAGCAGATGGCCGACAAGATCGTGCTGCGCGCGCAGAACGATGAAGTCACCATCACCCGCGGCCGACGCGGACTCTTCGGATTCTGAGCATGTCGAGCCAGAACCCCCAAAACCTCTCGGACCAGGAGCGCGTCACAAAGGGCAAGTCGCCCCGCAACGCGCTGGTCGGCGTGGGTGTGATTTTCGCCGTGGTTATCGGCGCGCTCGGCTATTACTACCAGTCGAAGGCCGCAGCGCAGGCCGATGACGATGCGAAGGCCGAAAAGGCTGCGAAGACGGCTGCGTCTGTCGACCACACGCCCAATGGTCAGGACATCGACAAGATCATTCAGGATCAACAGGCTCGCGCACGCGCTGATGAGCGCAAAGCCCGCGCGGCTGCGGCGGCTGCGTCCGCGCCGCAGGAAGCCGCGAAGCCTGGACTCTCGCTCGACCAGTTCGCGAAAGAACCGCAGACGCCGGGCCTCGCCGCGCAGGCTAAAGACGATTCGATCTACGCCTCGCCGATTTTTGCGCCTGGCCACAAGGTCAAGGATCAGGGCGAGGCCGCCCAGACCAACGGCGTCGCAGGCCTGATGACGCCGCAGCAGATGTTGGCGGCCCAGCAGTCGGCGGCGCAACAGGCCGCAACCGGCTCGGCGGATGCTCAGGCGCGCGCGCTCGCAACGGCCATGGGTCAGGCGCAGGGCAAGACAGCCGCCATCTCGTCGCAGGAAACGGATCTCCAGTTCATGCGGGACGCGAAGGCGCAGTCGGCATCGGGCGAAGGTTTCCTGAGCGCGGGCTTCGTTGGCCAGTCCGGCACATGCACGCTCTCGCCGCCTCACCATATCCAGGTGCTGGTCACCGAGGGCGAAAACTCGGACCGCCCCGGCACTGCGTCGTTGATGGTCGAGCAAAACGTGTACGACAGCGTGACCGGCACGTGTCTCATGATTCCGAAGGGGACCTTCATCACCGCGCCCTACCAGTCGGACATCAAGGTCGGGCAGGAGAGCATTCTCGTCGCTGCCACGGAGATGCGTCTGCCCAACGGGAAGCAGGTGCCCCTCTTCGGCGCACAGGGCGCGGACCAGAACGGTTACGCGGGCTTCTCGGGCGACGTAAACAACCACTTCTGGAAGATCTATAGCGCGTCGTTCCTCACCGCGCTGCTGGTGAATCACTTCAGCAGTGGCGACACGTCGTCGACCACGAGCGGCCCCTATGGCGTCACGCAGGTCGGCAGTACGGCGGGTCAGGTCGCTGCGCAAACCTCGCAGTCGATCCTGAGCCGCTACCAGAACATCCCGCCAACGATCACGATCAAGCCAGGTCAGCGCTTCATGGTGAAGGTGAATCGCGATATTCATCTGGAGCCCTATCGTGGCTAGGCACGCGCATGCCTCCCTCCGACGCGCGCTGGCTGCCCTGACGCTCTCGCTTGTGGCGACGGCGGCCTGTGCGGCCGATTCCGCCTCGATCAACCAGGTCATCAGCCCGGTGTCGCTTGTGCTCGCGTCTGGCGCGACGCGCGAGGTCGCGTCGATCGACGGCACGCCGGTGCTCTACTGCGGGCTGCAGGCCTTCGAAACGTGGGCCGCGCCCCTGGTAGGGCAGACCGTGCGCAGCACGCCCGATACGGGAATGTCGGTCTCGGTGGACGCGCGCGACGTGTCGCTCGCCGGTCTCATGGTGCGTAGCGGCTGGCTGCGCCCGGTCGAGCTCGATGACGAGGCGCAGGCGGCCATGACCGAGGGTCGCGGCGGCTGGGCCTGCGCCCAGGCCGTCACGCCCTTCGAGATCCTGCACACGAGCGTTGATCCAAAGGTACTTGCCGGCATCGCGCTCAATGAGTCCGCCTACCACGGCCGCGCCTGGCCCTGGACCTTGAACGTCGCGGGCCGTGGCTACTTTTTTCGATCGCGCGAAGACGCAATGGGCGCGATCCGCTCACTCATTGCTGCGGGTCGTTGTGACTTCGACGTCGGGATCATGCAGATCAACTGGTGCTATCACCGGCAACGTTTTGCGTCGCCGTGGGAGGCGCTTGCGCCCGCAACGAACGTGCGGGTGGCCGAAGACATTCTCAACGAGAACTACCGCCGCACCCACTCGATCGCGAAGGCGATCGCCTGGTATCACAGCGCCAACCCGGTACCGGGCAGCGCCTACCTTGCGCGCTTCGTGCGACACATCAACCAAATTAACGCGGGCTTATGAAGCTTTCCGTTTGCAGTCTTGCCGTCGTCTGCCTGATCGCCGCGGCGCGCGTGTCGGTGGCGGGCACAGAACCCTTTGATTTCGACTACGAAATTGCGGGTGGCATCGCTGAGCGCCCGGCGCTCATCTTCAACGACGGCGCGAAGACCTACATCCAGCCGCGTGCAGGCCAGTCGATCAGCGTGACGGGTGGCCACCGCGAAGGGCCGTATGTCGTCGTCGACGGCACACCGTCAAGCATCCAGTACACGGTCGCGGGGCATACGGCGAGCGCGTCGTGGAACCGCGCCAACACGTTTATCGGTGGCCACGGGCTGGTTCCCGGTTCCGGAGATGACCAGCCGGTGGCGTTCGCGGGCTTCAGCGGTCGCCTCTCCCTCGTGGGCGACCATGGCGCGCTCGAGCCTGTGCGCGCACTCAACGCCAGCATGCCGGTCGCGGCTGTGGTGAAGGCGCTCGTTCCGCAGGGCTGGAGTGGCTCGGCCCAAAAGGATGTGGATCTGAGCGCTGCAAGCCGCTTTGAAACGCAGCCTGGCGAGAACTGGATGCACGCGCTGGACCGTCTCATGAATCAGACGGGTCTCTATGCCGACGTGGATTTTGACTCGCGCCATGTGCGGCTGCGTCGCGAGATCGAGAAGTCGGGCGCGCTTAATTTTGCGGTCGCGTCGACGACCAGCGCGCCGACGGCTGCGGATGCTTCGGGGCAGCCCACCGCGTCGCCGGAGTCGCTCCTCTCGAAGTATTTCGGCGCGAATGCGATTCGTGACGGCGACGACACGCACACGCAGATCCGCTTCGCCGCGAAGCCGAAGGATCTGACGTTCAGCACGGCAGACGGCAAGTCACTGCACCCGAAATGGGACGCGGATGCTGGCGTGATGACGATCGATCGCGCGGACCGCTTCGTCGTGGCCGACGCTACGAACCACGTCGAGGTCGCGCGAAACGCCGGCACGGTCTACGACTTCGCCACGGGTAACTCCGCGCATCTCGAATCCGTGTTTGACGAAGGCGGCCAGACGTACTTCAAGTTCGCCCCCAGCGTGATCAACGTGACGGTCGCTGACGTTCACCACCTCGGCTCGGGCGAACAGAAGGGGCGCTACTACATGTTTAACGGCACGTCAGAGCAATTCATCGTGACGGCCGATGGCCAGACCATCAGCGTGCTGCGCCGCCATGAAGTGAAGTATTTCGAACGCGCAGGAGCGTCGTCGTGATGCGCACGCCCGTTTTCGCGATGGCTGCAACGCTCGCCAGCATCGTCCCTTTCGTGGCACACGCTGATTGTCTCGACGACGCGGCCGCGTTTCGCCACATCAACGTGCAGCTCGTGCGTGCCATTGCGAAGCAGGAGTCGGGCATGCGTGCGGACGCCATCAATGTGAATCGCAATGGCACCGAGGATCTCGGGCTGATGCAGATCAACTCGTCATGGCTTCCGAAGCTCGCGCGCTACGGCATCCGCCGTGAGTACCTCTTCAACGCGTGCATCAACGCCTACGTGGGCACGTGGATTCTCGCGTCCAACATCCAGCAATTCGGGCCGACCTGGAAAGCGGTGGGCGCTTACAACTCGCCGACGAGCGCACACCAGCTCGCCTACGCCAATTCGATCTACCGTCGCCTGCAGGGCCATTAAGCCAGCCATGAGCAAAATCAACCTCCTCGCGTCGTCCCTGCTGGCCCTGTATTGCGCCGCTGGCGTCGCCGCTGTTGATCCCGACCAGTCTCGCGTGCATCCGCCGCAGGGGGAGGGCTGGCAGGTACTTAGCCCGGCCACGATGGTCGCATCGGCGCCAGCACCGACGTCAGCGTTCGCGGCGCCGTCGGCATCTGCGCTTTCGTCGCCGCCTTTGCTCGCCACCTCCATCGCGAGCGCACCGGCCGCTTCTACCGACGTGAAGGCCGTCGTACTGCCGGGCGCGCCAACGGGGGAGCCTACGGGCACGATGACTTTCTCGATCACGCCGCAGTCGATGAACCTGCGCAATGCGCTCGATGCCTGGCTGCAGACGCTCGGCTGGCAACTCGCATGGAAGATCGACGACGACCTTCCTGTCGAATTCAACGCGACGTTCACTGGTGACTTTCGCTCCGTGCTTACGCAGGTGATGGAGGCCACCAACCACATGCGCACGCCCGCCCGCGTGTGCAAGCACACCAACAACGTCATCCGCGTGATCGCCCGCGCGGCGAACTGCAAGGACTGATCCGATGCAACCATTGCGCCACCGCTCCCTGATTGCCACGACGCTCGCGTCGCTCTTCGCGGCTGTCCTCGCCGGCTGTGCCGTCACCCAGGGTGACGTCAACGATGCCTACAACCAGGCGAACACCACAGCCACCTCCGCCTACGGCGGCTTTGGCCAGGGCATAGCGCTCGTTGAGGACGTGCCGAGTGCGTTCCTGGGCGATCGTCCGGTGCCGGTCGCCTACGAGGCGACGCTGCCCGCCATCTTCCGCGACAAGAAGGTCACGTTCCCGCCGAAGCTTGGCATCAGGACCATCGCGACGCTCGTCTCGAACGCGTCGGGATATCCGGTCCATGTCAGCCCGGATGTGTTCATTCCGCGCGATTCGCTCATTCCTCGCCCGAGCAACGACGGCAAGACCACGCAGGCGATGGCCGGGATTGGCATGAGAGCGACGGAAGAGCCCGTGTACGAGCAGCCGTGCGAGGGATGTGGCGTCGGCCAGTACATGCACGATGTGACGGAGAACCTGGGACTCGACTGGTCGTTCGATGGCTCGACGATCAACGTCAGCCGTTTCGTCACGCGCATGTACCAGATTGCGGCGATCCCCGGCAAGGTCTCGATCGAATCGAAGATGTCCAAGGGCACCGATACGTCGACGGGTAACCAGTCCACTGGCTCGACAGGGGGATCGAACAACGACACAGGCTCGTTTTCGGCTGTGACGTCGACCGGCCGCAAGGGCGAGTTCGACCAGATCGAGACACTGAAGGCCGAGCTTGGGGATCTGCGCTCGCCGATGGGCAAGATCACGGTGAACCCGCAAAGCCGCCTCGTCATGGTGTACGACACGAAGGAGGCAGCTGACCGAATGGGCGCGCTGCTCAAGAGCGAAAACGCAATCTCGACGCGTCAGGTTGCACTGCGCGTGCGCACCATCCAGATTGCGCTCAATCGCGGCAGCCAGGCCGGGATGAATGCGGACGTGGTGTTTAACAGTATTCAGGGCGGACTCGCCAAATGGGCGGTGAGCTTCGCCTCACCGACGTCGCTGGCTTCGGGCGGCGGCACGATGGGTTTCTCGGTGTTGCAATCCAATGCTCCGTTCTCGGGCACGAACGCGGTGATCAACGGGCTGAACCAGTATGGCCGCACGGTCTCCGACAACACCATCACCAAGATGACCCTCAACGGTCTGCCGGTGTCGGTCGCGAATTTCCAGTCGGACGATTATCTGCGCACGACGTCTCCCTCGTCCGGGAGCCTCACCGGTACATCGAGTGGCGTGGTGGGCCTCACGCCCGGCACGCTGACCACCGGCGACTTCCTGCACATCCTTCCCGCCGTGAACGACCACAACCAGATCGTGCTGGCGTACTGGCGCGACAGTTCGAAGCAGAACGGTCCGTTCACGACGGCGGGCGCAGGGTCCGGTCAAACCGCGCAGTCGATCCAGCTCGCTCACGTGATCGGCAACAAGGATGACCAGACGGTGTCACTGTCGGACGGCCAGACCGTTGTGCTTTACGGCGCGGTGACGGACACCGCGGACAGCACGACCAACGGCGGCCTGGGTGGCATCACGGGCACATGGAACAAGTCGCGTACGTTCCAGATCGTGATGCTGACGGCAACCGTTGTGCCTTCGATGTGAGCGCAACGGGTATGCACATCACTGAACCCCTACCCGGCGAGAAGCGCGCGCGCCTCGCGTTCGGACTCGACTGGAGCGCCTATCCCGAAAAGGGCGCGAAAGAGAACCGTACGCGCTACGCGGGCGACTTTTCCGCGTCGCACTACGTCGAGATGAAAGTCGGCGCCGAGCTGATCGGCGGCTTCTGTTCGCCCGCTTCGGTTACGTTGGGTGAGAAGGCAGAACTGCGCCGTGCGACGCTCTATTCGGGCGCCGCGCGCGTTGCGATGCTCGAGCGCGTGCGCGCGAAGCCCGCTGTGCTGGTGCTCATGCAGGACGGCGCGCAGGTGCATCTCGTCCACGTTGTGCGTGGCGCGGTGCGTCGCGACGAGGTGGTGACGGTCGCAGACGCCGCGAAACGGTGCGATGAGATCCGCGCACAGAGTGCGAAGCAGGGCCTCGCGCTGACCGTGCTGACCTCAGGCGAATCGCTCGCGCCAGGGGACCAACGATTCAGCCCTGCTGAGTTGCTGCAACAGAAGAAGGCCGCGCGTATCAAGCGCGTGCCGGGCGGTATTCCCACTTCAATCGTCTTGCTGCTCGCTCTGGCGATCGCGGGCTTCGCGGGCAAGCAGATGTGGAGTGCACTCAATCCGCCGCCACTCGTCAACACTGCGCCTACCTGGGACCAGCGGTATGAGCACGCGATGCGCGGGATTTTTGCGGGTAGCAAACCGCTTGCGTCGCAACTCGCGCCGGATGTGCTCTCGCTGCTCGACTACATCGATACGAACCGGATGGGCTGGCAGTTCGAGAAGGCTGAATGTCCGTCGACCGGCTTCTGTTCACTGACTTACCAGCGCGCAGGCGGCTCGTTCCAGGACTTCGCGCATAACGCTCCCGCGTGGATGCAGCCGGTGACGTTCGCGCCGGACGGCCGGCACCTTTACACACGTGGTCCTGCGCTGCCACGCACGGCGAATCTCGCGAGCGCGAGCATGAAGGCATGGCCTGACGAACAACGTCTCATCGAGATGCTTCAGACCCCGCCACAGCGTATGTCGGAAAAGCCGCTGGATCTCAAGAGCTTCGGCTACGAGGTCAAGCTCGAGCCTGGCCACGCGTTGATCTCCGAGCCGCCTCCGGGTCCGGAGCGCAATCGCGCGCTCCTGCGGGCTGGGAATTGGGAGATCGACGGGTATCGGTGGCAATCGCCGCTGCTCGCTGCGCTGCCGCCGAACATGATCCTCGATTCGCTGAGCGTCAAGCTCGACACCGCCGCGCCCGAGGAACTGGGCAAGGTCGGCATCCATTTCGTTGCGAAGGGCAAATACTATGTCGTTCAATAAATCACGCCGCCTCGCTGTGCCATTTGGCATTTCGCTGCTCGCGCTCGCTGCGACTGTCCATGCGGCAAACGCCGCTACGCCGTCGTTCGAGGCAGCGATCGCTCCTGCGCCCGCCCCGACCACCACGACGGTGCCCAAGGTGGCGACCCATGTGGCGCATTCTGCGGCGGCACCGGCACCGGCATCGGTGGCTCCGGTTACGGCCTCGACGCATCCGGCAGTCGCACCTGCTCAAGCCCCGGCGGTGACGGCTGCAAGCGCCCCGGTCACGGGCGCATCGGATGCTAGTCCGGTCGCCGCTGCCAGTGGCGAGTCCCATCTCACCCTGCACGACATAGACGAGCTTGCGCGCAGCAGGCTCAGGCGCGCACTGGGCGGCGATGGCGACACGCAGGCGGCGAGCGGTACGGCTGTGACGCTCAAGACGCCGGTGCCTGCCGCAACGGCGCCAGCACCGATGGCGATGCCTGCTGTGCCGGCCTTTGTACCACGCGAGCGCACAACGCCTGTCACGTTCGTCGGAGCGTACTCCGACGCCAGCGGGCAGCACATCCTCTACCAGTACAACGGCGCGGTGTATCCGGCCCGCGTCGGGCAACCGCTGCTCAACGGCTGGGTGGCGCGCCGGGTGGAGGGTCTCTCGGTCACCGTTTCGCAGGGCAAACACACCTGGAGTGTGCCCATGAGTGGCGGCGCAACGGAATCACCGGCTTCGCCCTTCCCGGGCGTGGCTGCCCTTGGTGACCTTTCGTCGCCGCTGCCGGCTGGGGTGAGCCTGGCGCAACCCATCTCCAACTTCGGGAGGCAATGATGTCGCTATTCGGAAACGTGGAAGGTAACGAGAAGCCCCGCGGCGGAGTGATGGCGCGCCTGCGTGCCTGGCGCGGTGGCTTCGTGGAAGATTCCGATTCGGCGGCGCACGTCGATCCCGTTGAGCCTGTCCTGGGTGCGTCCCGGCCTGTGCACGTGGCAAAGCCGGTCAGCAAGGGTCCAGGGGCGCCTCCCGGCTCGCTCGGTGCATACCTGCGCGATGCGGATATCACCGATGTGGATGCGTTCGAGTCGGTAGATGGCGCGCCGCTCCCTCATGCGGAACCGGCCGATGCCGGGATCAGCGGGCAGCCAACTGGCGCCGGGCGCGGTGATACAGCCAACGACGCGGCCGCGGCGCAGATGGATGCAGCATTGGCGTCAGCTGCGGCATGTGCATCTGATGCGGCGTCGCATGAAGCACCATCTTCTGACCCGGTATTTAGTGCGCCCGGCGAAGCGGTTCGTGCAGAGGCGCTCAACGTGCCCGTCGACACGTCGCCGGCCGCCACACATGTCGAAACGAAGGGTGCGAGTGAAGAGCCGATTCCCGGTCAGCCGGATACACGCGAGAGCGAAGCGCACGGCGGCGCGATGCGCTCGCTTGCGGTGCCTGACATCGAGTACACACCGGTCGGCATGCCGCGGCTGAATTCCGCACAGGCGCTCGCGGACTTCAAGCGTGTGCTGTGCGACACGACGCCAGAAGCGACGCTGCGCATCACGCCGGAAGCGCGTCGCGAGTTTGTCGCAGTGGACATGCAGGCCGGTATGGCTGTGGTGATCGCTACGCGCGAGTTTCACGAGACAGCGTTGTATGCGACCTACCTGCGCGATCTGGAGCGTGTCCACATCAGCGTGCGCGAGGAGATGGTTGCAACGGCGGATGTCATCGCTGGTGTCTATGAGCGCGCGCGTATCCGGCTCTCGAAGCACGTCCCGGAAAGCTCGCGCGCCATCAACCTGTTCATGGACGTGTTCGATGCGGCCCACGGCTACGGCGCGAGCGATGTGCACTGGGAGTCGCGCGATTACCTGTCGGACGCCGAGGTGCGCTTTCGCGTCGACGGGGACCTGTACACCTATCAGCGATTGCCGAAGGCGACCATCCTGCGCGCGCTGTCCGCTGTCTATCAGGATCTGGTCCAGAGCAATACGAACAGCGGCAACGCCTTTCAGCCGAGCGCTGCGCAGTCGGCGATGATCCCGATCGCGCTTGCGACAGCAACGCTGAACCTGCGCTGGCAGAGCGCGCCACAGATGGGCGGCTTCGACGTGGCCCTGCGCATTCTGGACGGCAACTTCCGCAATTACACCGTTCGCATGCCTGAAACGATGGGGCTTGAGGCGAGCCAGCTCGCCATCGTCGACTCGCTTGGCCATGTCAGCGGTGGCGCCGTGCTGCTCTCGGGCGAAACCGGATCGGCCAAGACCACGTTGCTGCGCGCTCTCTCGTACATGGTCGACGGACGCGAACTCAAGAAGCAATACGCCGTCAGCATGCCGTCGGAGTATCCGCTGCCGTGGCTCTCCGACCAGTCGGTGCCGCGTGGCCTGGATGAAACCGAAGAGGAATTCCGCCGCAAGGTCGCGACGATCATCCGTACGCTGATGCGCATGGACCCGGACGATCTGACGATCGCGGAAATTCTTGATTCGACCATCGCCGGTCTGGTCGTTGAACTCGCGCTCACGGGTCATCCCGTGCGCTCGACCATCCACGCCGACAGCATCATCGGCGTGTTCATGCGACTGATGGGTGATCGTCTGCGACTGGCCGCCGATGAGGTCGCGTCCGACAAGTTCATCAACGCGGTGGCCAACCAGAAGCTCATTCCCCTGCTTTGCCAGCACTGCAAGAAGCCCGCATCTGAGGTCATGGGTGCCGACACGCTTGAACTGCTGCGCACGAAGTTCGGTATGGACACGTCGAAGATGGCCTGCCGCAACGATGACGGCTGCGTCCATTGCCGCAAGCAGGGTCTGCTCGCGCGCGACGGCAAGGTGGCAGCTGGCACGAAGGGCCAGACGCTAGCGATGGAGCTTTACCGCCCGACGTCCGAGTTCCTGGATCACATCGTGGTACGCGACTGGCGCGGCGCCGAAGCGGTGTGGCGCAAGGAGCGCACAGCGGGCTTTGACTCGGCTGATATGACCGGCAAAACGATCTATGAGCACGCGCTCTACAAGGCCTCGCAGGGGCTGATCGATCCGCGCGTCATTGATCGTGGGATGAAGCCGTTTAGCGTCTATCAGGTCATGCCTGACCATGACGGGAGGGTGCCATCGTGATGTGCCGCCTGTTCTATGGCGTGTGCATGCGCCTGCCGCGCGCGGAGCGCATGAAGCTCGCAAGGTGGCGGTTCCAGAAGGTCCGCGAGACCTTCTATCGTGAGTCGCGTCTGGATATCGAACAGTCCACAGGCCTGCGCAATCGCGAGACGCTGATCGAGCGGCTTCAGGTGCTCAAGAAGCGCGCACGCGATCGCGGCCAGATCGTGTGGCTCGCTTACGACGAGATGGAAGAGCGCATGCGCCATGGCGATGGCCTCGCGCTCGCCATCAAGTCGTTTGTGCCACTCGACGAATATGCCTTGCTGGATCTGGCGTTCACTTCAGACAAGGACGACGCGGCGCGCCGGGGCTTTGAACTGTGCGAAATGGCAGCGTCGGCCAAGCGCGTGCTGTCGAGCACGACGGCACTCCAGACGGCCTATCCAATGGTTCTGCTTGGCTACATGTACGGCCTGGCGATGCTCTTCGGCGGCATGGTCTATCCGCAGGTTCTCGAAGTGCGGCCGCTCGACGAGTGGATGTCTTCGGGAAGGCTGCTTTATGCGATCGACACGTACTGCTACGACTACTGCCTGTTGAACATCTCGTTGCTTGCCGCGGGCATCACGTCCTACTACTACGGCCTCAAGCGCTGGACCGGCACGCTGCGCAATCGCGTGGATGCGGCCCCGCTCATGTGGCGCAATCGCCGCGATCTGCGCGCGGCGCTGCTGATCGTCTCGTTGTCGGGGCTGCTCGACTCCGGCCTCACGCTCTCGGCCGCGCTCAAGCGCATTGGCCGACACAGCGATCCGTGGTTGCGCTGGCACGTGGAAGTGATGGAGCGCCGTCTGAAGGAGCATCCCGAACAGCCAATGCGTGCATTTGCCTCGGGAATTTTCTCCGAGGAGGTTGTCGACCGTATCGCCGACGCGGAGCGTCGGGACAACTTCGTGGACGCGATCAAGTCGCTTGGCCGCAGTTCGCTGGACCGTGTCGTTGAGGCGGTGTGCCGTAATGCACGCGTGACCCACTACGTGTTGCTCGGCGTGGCTGCGGCGCTCTTTATCGGTGTCGGTGTCGGCTCCTATGTCGTCACCGGTGTCACCAGTTTCCAGGGCGCGCTCAACGCGAGCTCGGGCAACACTTTTTAACTCAGGCTCGATTCCGATGAAAATCAACATTACCAAGCGCGCACCCGCGCAGAAAGCACAGATGCGCCGCTTGGGGCGCTTGAAGAAGCAGACCGGTGAACTCTCGCTGATTGAGGCGGGTGCGGTGCTCGGCGCGGCGGCGTTGCTGTCGCTCGCACTCTTCTATGGCGTGCCATTTGTTCGCAACATGGTGCAGTCGTCCACGTTCAAGAGCGAGGTGGGCATGTTCCACACGGGCATCCAGAACGCGACAGCCAATGACTCAGACTTCTCCAGCGAAACGCTGGCCACGCTCGCGCAGAATCACGCGTTCGATGCAGCGGGCGCGCGGGTCGCAACCGACTACTCGACGGTGACGGGCATCTTCGGTGGGCAGGTGACGGCGGAACCCGGCACCGTCTCGTCGTCCAACGACTCAATCGTGACAAGTTACCCGGTGCCGAAGGCGGTGTGCTCGATGGCGATCAGCGCGGTGGTGAACATTTTCACGGAGGTGTCGGTCAATGGCACGGTCGTGTCGGGTCCCTCGACCCGGTTCAGCAGCGCGACGGCGGGTAGTGCGTGCGCATCCGGTGGCGACACCGCCACGATGACGATGTACACGACGCGCAGCTGAGGACCGGGCATGGGCAGCATCATCGAGATGGTGGTTTTCCTCGCGGCGTCGGCGCTCCTGACGGTGTACTCGATCCGCGAGGACGTCGAGAAACACCGTGCGGCACTGCTCGCGACCGAAGGTCAGAACGAGGCGGTTATCGCGACGGCGCTTGGAAACTGGTCCAACGAGAAGTACCCGACGCTGCTCGCCCAGTACACCCAGTCGGGAAATTCGACGCTTACGGCGCCGACCATTGCGGATCTGCAGACCGCCGGCAATCTCAAGCAGTCCTATCGTGCCGGACCGTTCTGGGGTGGAAGCTACACGATCCAGATGAGCATGCTACCGGTCGGCTGCACCGAGCAAGACGGTAACTGTCACGTGTCGTGGGTGTTTTATCCGTCGCAGGCCTATACCCGTGGCGGCAAGCCCGACGTGTCGGGCGCTGCGCAGATTGCGCTCGCGGCAAACGCGCAGGGCGCGCAGTTCGGCTATTCGTCGACGCGCAATCCGGGAACGATCTCGGGCCTCAATGGAGCGTGGACCGCGACCAATCCCCTCTCGGGCACCCCGGCCGCCGCGATTCTGGCCACCAACGGACAAGGCGATGACGGCAATTCGCTATTCATCCGGCGCGATGGCAGCCTGACGTGGACGGGCAGCCAGAACGTCAATGGCGTCGATCTGCACAACGTTGGAAGCATCGACGCCACGGGCACGATCGCCGCGCCCGTCGTCTCCGCTTCGAACGCCGAGGTGGCCAATGCGGTGCGTTCGCCGGGCACGCTCTACGTGCAGAACGCGGCGGGCACGGCGACGGCGCCCATCGACACGGGCGCTGCGGCGGTGCACGGCAACGCCACGGTCTACGGCGCGCTCGAAGTTGCAAACACGGCAACGCCGCGCACGAGCTGCACATCAACGGCCGGAACCACTCGCATCGCGGCCAATGCCGACGGGTCCGGCCAGATTCTGTCGTGCCTCTATAACCAATGGGTTCCGGTAAGCGGGCCCTCGCCGCGTTATCAGTACTACACCGTCACAAATGGCTCCTACGTGCCCGCGCCG
Source organism: Paraburkholderia sp. J69-1 (assembly GCF_905220255.1). Taxonomy (NCBI): domain Bacteria; kingdom Pseudomonadati; phylum Pseudomonadota; class Betaproteobacteria; order Burkholderiales; family Burkholderiaceae; genus Paraburkholderia; species Paraburkholderia sp. J69-1. The sequence continues at coordinate 50,382 of NZ_CAJMZG010000026.1, forward strand.
ACGTGTTCAGCGGGTGGCTCACCCCAGGTGCTGATCGTGCCGCAGAACTTCTACGTGAATAGCACGGCGCAGGTCAATTCATACGTCACCGGTAGCGGTCCGTGGACGGTCTATCTGACAGATGGGCAGGGCGCGGACATTGGCGCGCAGGGCGTGGTCGAAACCTATTGTGCTTACTAGGAATCAAATGAAAAGCAAGATAACGGTTTGGAAGAGCTTGATAGTCGGGTTGACTATTCTGCTCGCGAACACGGGCGCGCAGGCGGCGCCCGCCCACTGTTCATATGGCTATCAGGATTCGAGTTGCCTCACGCCACAGTACCGGGCGGCGCAGACTGCTCCGACCTGTTCGAGCGACGCCGGCTGGGTGACGGTTACGCCAGCGAAATGGATGGGTTCGGGCTTTACGTCGCCGCAGTGCAGCTACGTCGCGGCGCCTGGTTGCCCAAGTGGATTCGATGTTGCGGTTGCGCCAACCTGGACCGGAGCGGGATGGACCGCTCCTGCGTGTGTAGCGGCGGCACCTCCGCCCCCGCCAGACCCGCAGGTAGTGTGTACTGCGGCCATCGCGGCGATGAGCATGCGCTTTACGAGTTTCAACTACGCTAGCGCTGCAACGGTCACCGGAGCATCGCTTACGCAAACGTCGAGCTGGATTCAGGTCGCCGATAGCCCCGACTGGTCGCATGACTGGGTCTTTCCGGGCTACACGATTCACGACTTTAACGGCACGTCGGACAACTGGAACGATTCGATCGCGTTGAAATCGTCACACTCGGACGCATACTATCGCGCGTCGTTTACTGGGCCGCCCTATTTCGGTCAGGACTATGAGGACAACGGCAACCCGTGGCGTGGATATGTAGGTGTCTGCGCAATCAATACCAGCGGGGCACTGGATGGCGCCTACTTCATGATGTACTACCCGCAGTTCTACAGTTCAAACTGATCTACTTACGTGCAATTGAAAAGGCCCCGCCAGTTGGCGGGGCCTTTGACTATTCACGCGTTGGCTTTAGCCGACGACGTTGCCGGTGGTGAACCGGAAAGTGCGCGAAAACGGAGTTCCATTAATCGTCCCCGTGAGCGCGACCGAATAGCTAGTGTTCGCGGTCAAGGGGGACGCTGGATATGCGACTGCCTCGAACTTTGGCAAGAGACCGTTTGGATCGTTCGCGGAATCAAGAAGTTGAAGATTGATCACGGTTCCCGATCCGTCGGTCATGGTGCCCGAAGTGAGGACGATCACGTCGCTTGGATTGCCGGCGATCGCTACCGGAGTGCCCCACGCCCCAGACGTGTTAGGAGGAGTTGGGGTCTCACCAGTCGATTTGTACGGAAGGCCAGTCGAGCCTTCACACGGGAAGGTCAACGGCGCAGAAATACTTGACTGTTGGAGATTCCCGATTTGCAGCGAAGCCCAAATCTCCGGGTATCCAGCGTACGACGTTTGATACTCACCCACGCCGATGGCGGTAACCGGCCAGACAGCGATTGCGATGTGATACACGCCAGAGAGCCACTCATTGACGACGGCAGAGCTGTAGTCTGCGTTGCTCAGAGTGGTAGCCGTGTAATAGCCTGCGCTTACGCCTCCCGCATACGTCGCGGACGGATATCCAAAGTGAACGGCGCGGTCCGCATACGTCGCACCGGTGAACCCCGTCGCACTGCTAGATTCAGAGTCGCTAACGGCATTGTTGGTGCCCATGTATTGAGCATGGGCCTGCGCTGCCTGATCGAGAATAGTGTTTTCGACGAGGGCAGGGAATCCGCACTGCTGCCTTTGGGCGTTGACTGCCTGGAACATCGCCAGTTGTACGCTACCGGATACGTACTGCGGCGTCGCGACATTGCCCGTAGTAGCCGACGAACTACCCGAGTTCCCCGAGCCCGACGACGAGTTGTCGGTGCCGGACGCCGCGCCATTGCCGCCACCGCCGCCGCACGCGGACAGTGCCAGCGCCGATGCGAACGCGAGAGCCGTAAGAGCGGAGATCTTTTTCTTCTGTGCCATTCGGTGTATTCCTTTTTTGGATTTGTAGCTGCGCCCCTAGCGACAGCTTGATACCAGTTTGCCAGGCCCATTTCAAAGTCAAGTCAACGGACGGGGCTACGCATGGTTGCGGGCGCACCTTATCTCTATCGGTTAGAAATGGAAATATCTTTAAGCGAACGCAGAAAAAACCCGCCTCGCTGGGCGGGTTTGATGTGATGCGCATCGTTTCTCAACGACGCTTGCGCTTGCGATGGAAGACCCGTAGCCCGATGAAGGCGACCACCAGAATGACGGCCGTGACGTTGGGTGCGAGGCCAGCGGCAGCGGGCACGGTCTGGGCGCCGATCCACACAGCAAGCAGCGCAATCAGGCCGCGCGCAACTATCGGGCGATTGAGCGTGCGCAATAGCCGCGAGGGCCGCTCATTCGTCCACACCGCATAGTCCTCGTTGAGCTTTTCCAGATCGAAGCTCGTTGCGTCCGCATCGAATGCACGTCGGTAGAACACTTCATAGCCGGCGAAGCGCCCATCGTCGTAACCGCGCAGCCATGCCGAGGTGCTGTCGCGTACCATCCAGGCAAGATCATCCATCGCCTGCCCCTTCAATGCGGCGCGCCGGCCTGCCAGGGCACGGAGCCGATCGCGTTCAGGATGCAATGCCCGTCTACTTCGGCGTAGAAAGCCCCAGTCTCCGGGTTTTGCCAGCCAAACTGGGCCGAGCCATCAGCGCTGAACACGATGAGGCCAGCGGGCATATCGTTGCGGTTATTTTCCAGTTGCATTCTCGCTTTTCCTTTTGCGGCCGCGCGTTGTGGTGCGTGTCTGCAGGCTGTCGTTACAGGATGGGCAAACGAAGCTGTGGTGCATCTCGATCTTCGTCTCGTTGTTCGCGACGATGTACGGCGTGCTGCACTCGCGGCATGGCGCGATGGTCAGGCGCGTGTCGGCTCCCATGCGACGCGTTAGGCTGCAGGCGCGATCGGTGGCGAGCAGACCCTGGCGCGGGAACAGGTTTGCATAAAGGTCTGCTGCCGCGATGAGTGCCTGAGGGGTGTTGGCGTTCATCGTGAGCGCGGCACGGTAAAGCCAGATAAATACGGTCGAATGCAGGCGGTGTTGTGGCTTGTCCACGAACCATTGCAGCGATGTCGGCAGGTTGCCGCAGATCGACGGCTTGCCGTGGATCGCCACGTACATCTGGCGCGTCTTGCTTTGCGGCAGGCGGAACAGCGTCGCCGCGGTGCTCGCGCGGCAACCGTGCGCCATCAAAGCGGCGGCATACATTTCGTGCGTATCGCGCCCCAGGCGCAGATCTGCCCACAGGGCCGTATGCGGAAGTTCACCTGCGCGAAACGGCGTCGTGGCCATGATGTGATGCGCGACCTGGTCCGCGTTCATGTCGTGGGCCGTGTACTCAAACCAGAATGCCGGGCTGCGGAAGCGCCAACGGAACAGCGGCAGGTCGCGGATACGCTCGAGCGCCGTGCGCAGCTTGTAGGCGGGCATGCTCCCCAGGTAACGCACGAGTTCGGGCGTCATCCCGAGCAGCGGCGCGCTCAGCACGCTCATGTTGGCCACGGCCTGCACGATGTCGAGAAACTGGCGGTTGTGATGCTGGATCGCCTGGGTCGTCAGGGCGTCGCGAGTCATCGGCATTAGCTTGCGCAGATCGTCCACGGCCATCGTTGTCGCTGTATCGTCGACGAAGCAGCGCCAGTCCTCCACGGAAGGCAGCGACGGCGAGAGCATGAGAAAGGGCGTACCCAGCAGCGTACGCAGCGAATTCTCGTTGTGCCGCAGATGTTCGATCGACTTCAGGTCGACGCCGTAAATCTGGCTGAACGCCGGATTGGTCACGAGCATGTGATGAATATGCTCGACCAGGTCGTAGTTAATACCGCGCAGGCGCTCTGCCACCCAAGGTTGAAGGTACAACCGGTCCAGCGCCTTGTAATCTTCGGCGGTCTTTTCGTGATTGTTATTTGTATTGTTCATCGGTGTGTCTGCTCAATTTAGTTGGGACAGGCCGTTGTGGCCGTCCCGCGTTCCCCGTACGCGTTGTGGTGTATTCAGGCTGCTTTTCTCGCGACCTGGATCTCTGCGTGGAATTTGCCGACGATGTCAGCGAGCGCGTCAAAGAGCGGTCTATACTGGTCGAGCGCACTTCCGGCAGTGCAGAGCAGCTGCGCGCTATGGTATTTCTGGACGAATTCGCCGAAACCGACCAGAAGCCCATTCATTTCCTCGTCGAGGCGCCTGCGCATGTCGAGCGCCTCCTGAGACTGCTGCAGCTTTGCCTTGACATCGGCCTCTTCAGCCCGCTGCGCTTCGATCTTCCGGTTGAGATCGGCCGACTCGGCCATCAGCCTTGCGAACTCAGCATTGATCCGGTCTAGATCCGCCTGGGCTTCGGGGTTGTCACTGGCCGGCGGCTGGTTCCGGGCTTCGTTATGCTCGCGTCGGGCCTCGGCCAGCTGGTTCTGGACGTCGGTGAGTTCCTGGTGCAGCGCGTTTTTTGAGTTGCCGACCAGCGTCAATTCATTGCGCAGCCGGTCCGTCGCCGCCTGCGATTCAGTGCGCTCAAGACGCATGCGCTCCATATCGCGATTCAGGCGTTGCTCCTCCGCGCGGCTGAGCTCGTAGAGCGTGGTGAGCTTGGCGAACTCGTTGTTGATGGTTTCGACCTGCTCGAGTGTGGCTGTCAGCTCATCCTGCTTGTGCCGGTACGCTGCGATCAGGTCCTTCACCTCGCGCGTGCTCATCTCCGGATTGGCCTTGCGTGCGTCGATTACAGCATTCACGACGTCGTCGCCGATGTCCTTGCCGAGCAGCATCTGCATATCGGTCTTGCGCAGAAACTCGACCGCGTCCGAATTGTTGTGAAACTTGGTGTAGGCCTCGATGTGAATGCGGACTTTCGAGTTCGAGATCCGATGGAGCTTCTCAATATAGGCAAAAGCGTCGCGCTTGGCGCGCTGAAGCGTTTTCGTGGTGTCACCGTACGCGGCCATGTAGGCGCGATGCACGATGCGCATGATCTCGCCGAACCGGAACCCCAAGTTCATGTGCTCATTCATGATGCGCCGTACCGACTCGTTGATCTCGGTACTGCTGCGCAGGAGGTCCTGGATCAGGTCCTCGGGGAGCGAGCCAAACATTTCTCGCGTCGCGACCGCGATGTCACTGCGCGATGGCAGGTGCGTTCCGACGAAGTCCAGGGATTCGTCGTCAGCGGCTACCACGACGCCGGCTTCCGGGATGGTCGGATCAAAGAGTGCGTCAACGGGTGGATTTTTCTTGTCTGTCATACATCTCTCGAAGTTTGCATTCTGATACTTGTTACGGATTGGCCACGCGGCGTGCTTTTACGGTAACGGTGCGTCAGGACCGCTCTCGTGCTCCGCAGGCCCGGGGCCAGCACGCAGCAATCGAGCAACAAACGCTTTAACGTCGCGCGTGGACACGGTCGGGTCGTCTGTCCGCATTTCAATCACCGCGTCGATGATCTCGTCGGAGATGTGTTCCCCGACCAGAAGCTGCATATCAGTCATTCGAAGAAACTCGAGGGCCTCGGGCCGGGCCTGATCAGGGGCGCGACAAGTGCCTCCCGTGCGGCAGATTCGATCTGCCCGCGGGTAAGGCGGGCGCGTCTGGGAGAATTGCTGGTATTCATGGTGTTCTCAAATGCGTAACGCAGGTCCGGACTGGCCGTGCATTCTTGGTATGACGCGGCGCTCCAATACTCATACTGGCTAAGGGTACGCGCGCGCGAAGGGCGTCAGCTGGGCGAAAGATGGCGGAATTCATGTAGCTTTCACTTAAAAGAGGCTGAGATTATTCATACGGCATCGTTTGCGAGAACTTTAGAGACGCTTCGCAAACGTTCGCGATGCAAATCTAATTCGGTTTCCGAAATTGATGTATTCAGCATAATTGCCTGCCACGCGGTCTTAACATTGACGGGTCTTCTTCCCGACAAATCGAACGTATGACGGCGCTCCCGCATCCAGTGAGCCAGCTCGCTGATATGGACGATCGACATCGGCAGGTCCGGGTGAAGGGTGCAGGCAGGTGAGGAGAAGACCGCGAGACCTTCAATGGGCCAGACACGCGGCAGCCGGTCGTTGAGAAACGCGACCTTGGTGCGGTTCTGGGCGAGAGGCGAGCGGCGCAGTTCAGGCGTGCCGTTGTGGCCTGTGCGGACAATCTCGTCGTGGGCGCTTGCGGGAGCGATGGTCCCGCTCCAGTTCTTCGTCTCGATCACGAAGATGCCGAACGGCGCAACTACGAGATGGTCTATTTCGGCGGTCGGAAACGCGGTGCCCGGCGCGTGGTGCAGCAGGACCGCGCCATCGTGAAGATGGAAGTTATCGCCGCACAGCCACGTGAGCACGCGCCGCAACTCGGCGCCTACAGCGGCTTCACCCGCTTCGCCGCTGACCTGAGCGCGCGTGGCGGGCGGCGTCGACGGCGCAGGCTGCCTCCAAGGACTGCCCATACGACGACGTGCGCCGGGCACGCGCTTCGAGAGGCGATAACCGAGGTAGCCCAGGACGAGCAGCACGAAAAGGCCGGACATAGGAACTCCGCTTCAAGGTGGTAGTGAGTCCAGTCTGCCAGGCCTTTTTCGAAGTCAAGTCCGCGCGGCTTAGCGACGGCCATTCTTTATTAAGTTGGAAAGCTCGACAAAAAGTGCACCATTCCGGGTTTTGCGTTGCACGCGCCTGGGAAACCCGGCTCATTGCGAAAGCTGCCGCGATTTCGCGATGATTGCGCGTCGCTGTGCGTGAGCACATCAGCTACGCTGCCAATATCCCTCGCGTTACGCACGCATCGACCTGGCGGCACGAGCATCGTGTTGCCCCCGCCTGTCTTCTTTCCTCGCAGCAAGTCCGTTCGCAGTGATCCGCCGCATCGCGGGTCACTGCGAACGTGCTTCGCGCACCGGTTTTCCTTGCTCAGTCAGAGCATCGAAACCACCAGGTCAAGCCTGGAGATTCCCTTGTGCGTTAATTTTTCTGGAGAGAAAAATGCTGGAGCTTTTCGTTAAAGACGTTCTGAAATCACCGGGCAAGCTGGTTGCCCTGTGTTTCGTCATTTACCTTGCCTCGATGTCTTTCTTCGTCGGAGTCTTCCTTGCAGCGGCCACGGTTTACTGGGTGCGCAAGCAACTCATGCTCAAGGCCAGAGCCATTCAGGCAGCGGACGCCGAGCTCGAGCGCCAGCGTGCCGACCAGGTGCGCGACGAGGCGCTCAGACAGGCAGCAGCGGCAAGCGCTTTTCAAACGCCTGCGGTTCCCGCTGCGGCGAACCAGGCAACACCGGCCCGGCAATACGCCAGGTCGGCAGTTGTCATCCCCATGAAGAAAACGGGCACCCACGACTAGGGCCCGTCAGTCCCTACCACCGCAGCGTTTGCTGCGGTGGCCCTTACCCACGCCGGGAATCCATTCCCGGCCTGGGCGATGCGATTGCCCGGCCGCGTCCGGAGCAATCCATGAAACCAGAAGTCGCTGCCTGGCAGCTCGACATCTTTGGCGAGGCCACTCCGGTACTCGTCGTTCCCCCAAAACCCGACCCCCTTCCTGATCCTCATCTCTGGAGCGCATCCGTGCGTGAGGCGATGGTCGACGCCCTGATCGCGCTCGCGCGTGACAGCCGCCGCGGGGACCGGATGCCTGAATCGCTGATGGACTGCGCCTCAATGCTCAGCGAGCGGCTGCGCAACGTGAAGGTCGATGCCGACGACTATCGCGCGACGCTTGGCTGGATCATGGGCTACTGGGATGGTGCGCTGTCCTACGAGCACGTGTGCAGCGTCAACGGTGTCGATCCGGAGACGCTGCAGACCGTGATCATGGACACGCCGCTCCTTGCGCGGGACCTCGCAGAACTCAAGCGCGTCTGTTTCGGATCGCTGCTTTAGGAGAGCAACATGGCCGTTCCCTATCTCATCCGCGCCTTCGCGGAGCTTTTCCCTGGTGCGGCAAACGGCACGATCAAGGCCCAGCAGTCTTCGCCGACGGCGCCCGCCGCGAGCTTCACTCCCGACGTTCCCCGTCGGGTTGGTCTCGGCGCTTCCAACGAGACCATCGTCAATATCAACGGTATTCCCCATCTCTTTGTCGACGAAGGCGATTGCGTCGTGCAGTTCCAGCCAGCATTCGAGGAGGCTCCTCGGGATACGCGGTTCGGTACCAAGATACTCCCGGAACTCGCGCCCCACTGGTCCGTTGTGCATCAGCACGCCGTGCAGCTGCGTGACGCGATCGCAGTGGCGATTCGTTCAGGGGGCACGCCGCAGCAACGGCATGTTGCCGTCGAAGCGGCCGAAGCAATCCCTGTCGGGCTATCCCGGCATGACGAGTCGGTCACGCCGACGTTCGAGCGTCAGCCACGCAGCACCGACGCGCCGCGCGCGTCACGTGGCCGCGGACGTAGCAATCTCGTTGCGACGACGGGCCGTGTCGTGGGCTGGGGCGAGGAGAAGTTTCCCAACCGCAAGCCGAGCGGCAAGCCGTTTTACACATCGTTTGCCATGCGTATCGAGACCTCATTCGGCGAGCAGGTTCTGCAAGGCGAAGGGCTCAAGGACGCGATTGCCGATTCGAGATGCCGGGTCGGTGAAGTCGTATCGGTTCGCAGGCTCGAAAAGATCAAGGTACCGGCCTTCACAGATGGCGGACGCCCGGTCATGAAAGACGGCCAGCAGGTCCTCTGGGACAAGTGGCTTTGGTCCATCACACGTTAATCAGGAGTTTTATCCATGGCATCGGTCAACAAGGTCATCCTCCTCGGCAATCTTGGCGCGGAGCCGGAAGTGCGTTATCTGCCCAGCGGTGACGCTGTGGCCAATATCCGTCTCGCTACCACCGATCGCTACAAGGACAAGGCGTCGGGCGAGTTCAAGGAAATGACGGAATGGCACCGGGTTGTTTTTTTCGGGCGCCTCGCCGAGATCGTCAGCGAGTATGTAAAAAAAGGCTCGTCGGTCTATATCGAAGGCCGCCTGCGTACGCGCAAGTGGCAGGCGCAGGATGGCAGCGATCGCTATTCGACGGAGATCGTCGCCGACCAGATGCAGATGCTCGGTGGTCGTGCGGGTGGCGAGCGCAATGCAGAGCGACGCGAGTCTGACGGCGAGAGCTTCGAGCAGGATACGTCCAGTGCGCGTCCCGATCGGCAGGCGAATCGCTCAACCGGGCATGCCGCGGGTGGACGAGGTGGCCGCGCTGTGGCACCCGCAACCGGCGGTCGAAACCAGCCAGCTGCACCGGCACATTCTGGCGGTGGAGGCTTCTCAGACTTCGACGATGTTATTCCGTTCCGATGTGCATATGCACGCGCAGCGTGGGCCGCAATTTGATCCCGAAAAATCTCACCTTCAGGATTTTCTGATCCCGTAAATCCTCACCGACGTTTCGCGGCGCACCTCCGGGTGCGTCGTGCGACGCATCCCTTTCGCCGCGCTTCGGCATCCCAGCTGCGCGCCGGTCATCTGATTCCCACACACGAACCTGCTGAAAAGAGCCGCTCGCGCTGCGTGCAGGCCGCTCTTTTGAGCACGCGTTCTTACGCCTGTCTCAGGCACCGACCCAACCCACTTCCTTCCAGGAGAGTGATCTATGAGTACGACTGGACGCGGGCTATCGCCCGAGCAGCGCGACTGGCTGCAACGCACGCTGAAGGGATTTGCGCTCTCGCCTGAGGCGTGGATCTCGACCTTGATGAGTTACGGCATCGCAGGCAGTTATCTGACCGGAAAGGCGACATCCTGTCCGGTCTGCGGTGGCGATGACCGATTTACCTATGACAACAGGCATGGACGCGGCAACTGGGTGTGCCGCAAGTGCAATGACGGCGATCCCATGGCTGGCGATGGCCTGCAACTGATCACGCGTGTGAGCTGTATCGGCCTGTTCAAACTGATGCGGGAACTCACGGGCGGCGCGCCGGCGTCAACACGCCGGGTCGTCGACGGTAAGGCCCCCAGGCCGAAGAGAAAGGCCAGCCCTGCCTTCGTTGAAAAGCGCCTGATGGGCATGTGGAATTCCGCACGGCCACAGGCGGTCGGGGATCTTTCGATGCGTTATCTGCAGGAGCGCGTGCCCGGTCTGAGCGCTGGTCCGTCCAGTTCGCTGCGACTCGGCATGCTCGAGTATCGGTACGACGGCAAGGTGCTCGGCGAGTGGCCAGGCATTCTTGCGCGGTTCGAGTTGCCCGATGGGCGACTCGGAACGCTGCATCGCACGTTCCTGGATCCGGTCAAGCCCGCCAAGGCGTCGATCGTGTCGCTGGACGGCGAGATTCTTGAATCGAAGCTCAACGACATGACGCTCAACCCGCTCGCGGGAGGTGCCGTGCGTCTGATGCATCCGGTCGATGGCGAGATCGGTGTTGGCGAGGGGCTGGAGACGGTGTACGGCGGTTTCATGGAGACCGGCGTGCCGGTCTGGAACTGCCTGAATCGGGTACTGCTTTCGCAGTTCGTTGTCCCGGACGGTCTGGGAATCAAGGTCGTGCACATCTTCATGGACTTCGACCATATTGATCCGAAGACGGGCAAGTCGCCTGGCGTGGTCGCCGGGATGACGCTTGCGAAGCGCTTGCGTACCGAAGGCTACACCGTCGTTCTGCATCGCCCGCGTGTGCGTGGAACGGACTTCGCAGACCAGTGGAAAACGCGCTATCTGGCGTCCCACGCGAATGCGCTGTTCGGTCATCAGCCTGTGCCCGCGTCACGCGTTGCGATGGCTTTCTGAAGTACCGCCGGGTAACCGGCTTGTCTTTTAACCAGCCCGGTCGGGATTCGTCCCCGCCGGGGGCAGTCCGTCGGGCTTTTTTCTCGAGGCGGGAAATGAGCTTCTTTCAGATGAGGGTTGGTAACCGGTTCACGATCGTGGCGACCAATGGCGCCGCGAACGGGCACCAGCCAGTGTGGAAATCCGAGGCGACAGGCTACGATGTGTTCGACCGGGTCAGTTGCAAGACAGTCGCGCGCGACGAACCGTTCGATGCGGCTTTTGATTTTTGCACGCGACGACTGGCGGTTCTGTCGGCGCCTCGCGCGCAATGATTCCAGCACTTGAAAAAACGGCGTCCCCAAAGCAATGGGGCCGCCGTTTTTTTTCGTCCGTACATCCCGGGTCGGCTAGAAGATGCGCAGCCACCACTTCAGCAGGAAAAACGCACCGCGCACGACGTACTCGCCGCCGGCTGCGAAGAAGCACGCGAAGGCGAAAACGGCGCCAATAAATTCACCGGTGCTGTGCAGCCCCAGACTGTAGAGCCAGATCGAGAAGAGCCACATCAGGTAACACGCGGTGGCGATGGCGGCGCGTTGGCCGATCATTGGCCACTGCCTGAATCGCAGCCACGCCCGCAGCAGCTTTTCCATCCACTTCTGTTCCATGGCGACGGCTTCCATTATTCGTCGCCCTGCTTGCGTTGGGCGAGGCTGAACGACACCTCGCCGAACTTCCAGCCAGCGATGGCGACCGCGGCGAGTGCAGCCAGATAAACCCACGTGAGTGGCTCATTCAGACGTTCGCCGTGGAGGATGGCGTTGAGCAGTTGATATTCCATTGTTCTTTTCCTGTCGCGGGTGGTTGGGTGTATGCACCGGTGCAAGTGGCGCTGGATCGTGCCTTACCGTGCTGTTGATTCATGTTGACACGCCGTATCGGAAGTCAAGTTGTCGACGTCTGACGGGCCGGGCGTATGCACTGGTGCAAATCGCGAAAGTGCGGCGCTGGATGTTGTGTATGCACCGGTGCATGAACCAGCCCGCGTGATTGCGAGCCTGCGTATGCACCGGTGCATACGCAGGACTGCGGAAAGTCGCGGGCCTGTTCGCGCGCCATAGCTGGCATGCAGTGACGCGTCACAGAAAACCAGCGCTTTCCAGGTAGCTACCGAACACGGCTCCCGACGAATCCGAGTCGTCCACGCGTACCGGTTCGAAGCCTGCCGCGGTGATCGCAGGCGTCGCGGTCGGTGTGGACGCTGCCGTTGCGCTCACCGACTGCGAGCGCGCGGGCGTGTCGCGAGGCGGTGGGGGGAACGCAGCCTCAACGGAGGAAACATCGCTTTCGCCGTGCCCACGTGCGCTACCTGACGTGCTGTGATCGCCCCGCAGCTGGGCCTCCGCGAGTGCGCGAAACACGGCTGCGCGCTCGCGTGGGCTCGCGCAGGCGCGCAGCCGTTCGTACAGCAACGGATGCTGCAACTGCGGGACCGTGACCTCCATCACGAATTTGCCGTTCATGCTGCGCGGCGATCACGTGCGAGGCCTGCTTCTCCGACCAGCAGGTAGCCTCGAGCGTTGGCAATACAAGGCGAGTCGATCATTTCAATCACGAGACGCGGAAACGCGCGTCGCAGGACCGCCGCATAGAGCGCAGCACCGCCGCCAGAGAGAATGATCGAGCGCAGGCTTGGCATCTTGCCGACATTGTTCTGGATCGCCTGTACGACGCCCGCGATGATCGGCTCGGCGAGCTCGACGTAGGGCGTGAGGTCGATGTCCTTGCCGTAAAAGAGGAACGTCGAGCGCTCTCGCAGTGCCTTGTCGATCATTTCGATGTCTTCGACCACTTCGCCTTCGTCGCGCGAAATCAGGTTTGCAATGCGCTGGTAGATGTGGGACGCACCCCCGGGCATGCCGCCACTGCGGGTGTTGTCCATTGCGAAGCCCTTCGCGTAGACCCAGTCGGTTGTGAAATAGCCGACGTCGATGACCAGATGCTCGTCATTCGGGTTGAATTTCGTCCCTCGCGTGCTGGACGCCAGAATGAGCGAACCCAGCGGTTGCGGGATGACCTTGACCTTGTCGACCTTGACACGGCCGCAGCCAAAATCCTGCTCTCCCGTGAAGCGTTCCTTGAGCGTCTCGGAATACTTCTCCATGTTATGAACGGGCAGGCCAAGCACGAGGCACTCGATATGCGTCACGCCGGAGAAGTGGATCGAACCGAAGAGGAGTGCTGCATGGTTGTTGCTGAGCACGTAGTCGTCCGCAAGCGCGCGGCCGGTTTTGCCGTAGGCCGCCGTGAGCGAGACGTCGGGGCCGACTTCATATTCGATCTTGTCGATGGTTACGGTGGCGACCTTGCGCGTAGCCAGCACGCCTTCGCCATAAGCCGAGATCGAGCGCGTCGCGGCCAGTGGCGCAAGCGAAGGGAACATATCGGTGACGATCGAGCCGCCGGCTGCACGGTAAGCGTATTTGGTATTGCCGTAACCGACGTCGATAGCGAAGACGGAAGTTTTCATGTGTTTTTCTCTCCAGAAAAATGATCGGTTGTAACGCTGATGAACGGCTGCATAGCGGGCGCGTTCGTCTGCGTGGTCAATGCGAACTCCGGGTTTATCCCGGAGTTTGTGGAGAACACCTGATCAAAGTCCGGGATAATCCCGGACTTTGCGACACGCGCACCTTCAAACTCCGGGTTTATCCCGGAGTTACCTGGGCATGCCAGGCAAACTCCGGGCAAATCCCGGACATTGCTGATTCCAGTCTATCGAGCCGTTTGCGAAGTCAAGTCAGCGAAAGCGCGCCGGATGAGGGCATCTTTTGAGCGTTTGCGCTTGCGTAGAGGCCGTATCCTTGCCATACCTGCCGCGTCTTTGACGCATCGACCAGAAGTGCAAGGCACTTCGTGCGTCTTCCCCCGGCCCGTTGGGCCACATCCCCGGTCCGCAAGGACCCGAAATTCCCCGAATGTCCGCGCTCCACCGTGAGGCGGATTTTTTTTCAGTCAGATCAAGTCCCCAGTGATCCATCTTGAGGACCACTGGACAGTGCGATATCCATACGATTGGCGGGTGTCCGCCGCAATGTGGCGCATTGAGGAAATGTGGACGCGGACAGTTGGACAGTTCGCGACCGCTTTCCCATGCGCCTGCACACGTTCCTTCAGCCCAGAGTGCTGGGTGCGTTCACGAAGCCCGATACACCGCGGCGGAGATGAACGTGCTTCGGAACGGGGGAGAGCCTGCGCGCTGGCCACGCCAGTGATTCGCGCCTCCTCGTACGGAAGACAGAAACGGTCCGCGCAGCCGTCACCAGAAATGCGCAACAGGAATTACCCGGCAGCTGGCCCGGGTGCGTGAACGGCCATGTGTCGTTCGCGCCATCCAGACGCTTGAGGGCGTCCGGGGCCGGTCGGGTAGCCACAGCAGGCGGCAAGGCAGCACAGCAGTAACCGCGGGAACGGGTTTGCGCGAAGCGCGATCCGGCCTGCGCCGCAGCAAGGTGGACAGTCGGAACGCATCTCTTCCGTGCGTCGGGCTGATCGGATGGAATCGCTAAAGGACAGGAAGGCAGTTCAAGGGTTGTAACCCCGCGCCGGGGGTATCGGCGAAGCCGCCAGGCGAGCGCTGGGCGACGAACAGAACAGCCGCATGCGGTATGGGCGATGCCGGGCAGGGGCATCGCGCCTAAGGCGGCGGGCATGGGCATAAGGGTGCGCGTTGTCAGGGCGACAGCCGCATAGGCCGCATCGCGGAGAAAACATGGCAGCAATATTGAACGTACGCGCGGTGGTGCGCGGGTACCGGCTGACGCCGACGATATCGGAAGCGCTGATCCGGTTGCTGGACGATCACGTATCGGACGTGCATAGCAAAACGCGGATCAGCGCGAGAGCGCTGTCGATCAAGACGCAGGAGTACCGCGTGCGCGGTATCTGCGCAGCGCTGGTCGAATTGCGCGAAGGTGGCTTTGCGCTCGCCACGCCGTGGAGCCTGAAACGCAAGCACATCGAATGGCTGGTGCAGCACTGGGTTGGCGCACGGCAGAGCGGCGGGACGATCGAGAACAAGCTGACGTATCTGCGCGCGCTGGCCGGGTGGATGAGCAAAGACAATCTTGTCGGCACGCTGGACGACTACACGGATCGCAAGGGAAACGGGCTCGTGCGTTCCTATGTGGCCGAAGTCGACCGGTCGTGGGCGGCGAATGGCGTAAGCGCCCACGAAAAGATCGCTGCGATCGCCGGGACGTGCCCGCGCGTAGCGGTCCAGCTACGGTTGCAAGCCGCGTTCGGATTGCGGATCGAGGAGAGCTTCATGCTGCAGCCCGCGCGTGCGGTGAAGGATAAAGACGTGCTTGAAGTCACACGGGGCACGAAGGGGGGCCGGGCTCGTGAGGTGCCGATCGAGGAGAGGTATGACGTGCTCGAAGCGGCGGCGCGGCTCGCGAATCCGCTGACCGGCTCGACGGTGCCGGCCGATCGCACGCTTAAGCAGTGGCGGGACTGGTATTACTACGTGCTCGCGCGGCATGGCATCACCAAATCGGCGCTTGGCGTGACAAGCCATGGGCTACGCCATCAGTACCTGCAGGAAGTCTATGAGCGCGTATCTGGGGTGGCCGCGCCGGTCAAGCAATCCGACGCACGTCCTGATCCGGAACTGCATGCGCAGGCAATGCGCCGTGTGGTGGAGGCGGCAGGTCACAGTCGCCTGACCAAGGCGAATGCCTATCTCTCGACGTTCGCGCAGCAGGATCGTCTAGGCAAGCACAATCCGACTCAGGCCGAGGCACGGGCAGCGCTCGAAGCGGCTGGGGGAAACAAGACGCACGCGGCGTCCGCGCTAGGCATTTCCCGGCAGGCGCTGTACCGGCTGCTCGATGCTGGCATGGAGCAGGCCTGAACTGCGCGCGCCAGCGGCGATCAATCAAGACGGCGCGCCGAACTGAGGATTTTGAGCGATCCTGAACGTCGTGAATGTCGACACGAATGGCTGTCAAACATCAAACGATACGAGGCGTTGGCAGGACAGACGGTGAGGCAAAATGAATTTGTCTCTCAGGTTCTGGCAAGCCCTCGGAACAGCCAGAACACTCTTCGACCGGCCATTGGCCGGTTTTTTTTTGCGTGTTGTTTCCGCCTAAGACCTACCAGCGGTCACGATCAGGCAGCGTGTCAACGGCGACAGCAATCGCATCTTCGTACAGCATGTCGAGATGTTCGCGTTGGGTGTATACCTTTGGGAACTGCACGTAGCGCTCGCCTTCGATTTCGACCCATTTCGCGAGCTGCACGAGTTTTCGATAACGTGCGGCGTCGTTGAGTACCGGGTCAATCGGCCAGGAGTCGAACGTCACAACCGTTGCGTCGACGAGGCGGCGGGCGATCATCGCGAACATCGGCCCCATCTCGTCCCAGTTATCTTTCGTGCGTGAAAGCAGGTCGAGCACAGCGGGAATGTCAGTCGCGCCCACCTCGCGCTCGACCAGTCGTTGCAGATCCGTTTTTTCAGCTTCCGGCCGATTGAGGCGCTGGTTCCAGATTTTGCCGGCCGCGTTACGTGCGGCCGTATCGTCCTCGGCACAGGGCTGCCAGGGTGTCTGCATGCCGCAACCATCACAGTAGATGCAGACGAGCGGCTCGGTGGCGGGCGCCTCGGGCGGGCGCATCGCCTGGTCGCCGATCCGGGGGGGGCCAGAGAGTCTTCCCCAGCGCGAAGGATCGTAAATCGGGTCGGGACAGGGGGAAATCAGGCGTTGCGAGCGACCGATGGTGGGTCGGCCGCCGCAATGGTCACACGGGACGAGTTGCTCGTACATGGCGCTCTGTGGGCGATTTTGAAGGTTGCCCAGATTATTGCGCGAGCGAGGGCTTTACAAAAGCCGGAACAGGCGTGGGTATCCGGCCTAAACTGCTAACCGGCCATCGGGACATCGCGGGTGGATGGGCCTGTGATGGGGAAGGCGTGGTGTCCGCGACCGGCGAGCAAACGGCCTGCAGCTTTCTTGCCGACGCGGAGCATGCGAACGTTGCCGTCTGAGGGTGCGGTTTCGGTCGCGCCGGTGATCCCGTCGACGTGGGTGTGCCCGGATGGGCAAACGCAGATTCCGGGGCGCGCCGCGCGCCGGATCGTGTGCTCCCCGAGGTCCGACGTCGACGCCCATTCGCCCCATTGCTTGAACAGGAAGGGCACGTCGGCGTCTGCGCACTGGTCGCGCAGTCCTTCGGCCCACGCGGGGTGCATGGGGCGTGCGTGCGGTCCGCTCTCTCCGCCCACGATGACCCAGTCCACGAAGTCGTGCTTCGCTGGATCATGGATGGGATCGGACACGTGACCTGCGCATGTGCCGCAATAGCCCGCCTCGTAGCGCTCGCCCTGAACGAAACCTGTTGCGCAGTTCGGCCAGCCGGGCTTGAGGTAGTCGCCGATATCGACCGGCCCGAGAAGTGGTTCCATGCTGAGGAACTTGACGTGCGCGGGCGTCTGAAGCAGCTTTGGAATATCGCGATCGGCTTCGTTCTGGTCGACGATCGTCGCTCCGATCCACACCCCGGGCCACGCCAGTTCGTCCCACGTATTCAAGCCGCAGGACAGTTCTTCGACGACATCGTTGAGCATTGCGCGTGCGTTGCCGACACGTTTCGTGAGCAACATCCAGTCCAGGTTGGGTGTCTTCGCGATGAGGCGGAACAGGTCGACGCGCCAGGCGGGATCTACAGCATTGTCGAAGACGTCGGCGAGCGGCGAACAAAACACGCGCTGGCGCCGCCCATTTGCGGCGAAAAATGTCGCGTGCGCAGCGTTCCACTGAAGCGGCTGACGCCAGTTCGTGCTCGATGTGCGAAGCCGGGTTTCGGACGGCCCCCATGCGACTTTGCGCAGGCGCTTATCCATTAGCTGCTCTGCGTAGCAATGGTCGCAGCCAGGCGACACCTTCGCGCATCCGATCCAGGGTGAAAACGTGTGGTCCGTCCATTCGATGCTGGAATTTTCGGCCATCGTTATGCCTCGCTCTCTGTGTTATCGCCGAGCACGTAGGCGCGGATCGTCTCCATCGCCCGCGCATCATCAATGGCGGTCGGTCCGTGGGTGATCGATTCATCCAGTGGCGTGCACATGCGATCCAGTGCGTCGAGCACGTAGGCCGGAACCGGATTGTCGATCACGTCGCGCGCGAGCAGCTCGGCATCGTCAAGCGCATTCGAGAGACCGGTGCGCGCGATCGAGTCGGGCATGGCCAGCAGATCCAGGCGGGCGTGGGCGATTGTTGCGAAGAGGCGGCCGGCGCGTTCGCGCGCGGGGCGCGGTGAACTGCCGTAACGCGTGTCCGGCGCAGGCGTGGCAGCGTCCCCCGACGCGATCAGGGTATCGGCCGCGCGGCACAGCTCGCGCGCGGCGTTCCAGTGTCGGGTGTCCAGGCTCTGCAGGCCGCGCTGGACGAATTCGACCGAACGACGGTAGAGCCATGCTGCGATCGTGGCCCCCGCAGTTGCCTGCAATGGACTTGGATAGAGGGGCGGCTGGACGTCGAGCCAGGCCTGTACTGCCTGCACCGCCACGGTGTCGGCGGGTGCGCCGGGAAACCGCTGGCGGTAGCCAGTTTCGAGATCGCTCGTGGGTGCGGGGGAAGGGAGGGCATGTGTCATGGCGAGGAGGTCCGTTGGCGATGAAGAAAGCGTGAGTCACGCTTTCAGCCTATGGGACCCTGCGCGAAGTCAAGCCTGCGCGGCGGACGGTGGTAAAAGCACGGTGTTCAGGGTTTCGCGGTCGATATTCCATTCGACGGCCGGAATGCCACGTTCGGCGCGCAGTCGCTGCTTTTCCTGCTTGCGGCGCTCGTATGTCGCGAGGCCGTTCATCCCGTATACCTCGATGTGGGTCGGCGGCCGGGTGTCGAGCAGCACGAAATCCGGCAGCATGTCGTCGCCGTCCGTCATCCGGATCGGCTTTTCAAAGACGCGACGCTCCGCGACCAGCCGGTTGGCCATCGCCACTTCGTGAATAGAATCGCAGGGCAGGAATGCTGATGAGCACAACATCATCGCGAGATCAACCGCGCGAAGATGCCCCTTCGTTGTACGCTCGACGAGCAGCAGAGCGATCACGCGCGCGTCGCTCACGCCGATGGCACGCCACGCGTGTGCGTAGGACTTCTGGGCTCGCTCGGCCAGTTCGGGAGTCGTGAAATAGCGCTGCTTGCGTTGGCGCAGCGTGATGGCGTAGCCGTACTGTGTTGCTGCCACGTCGCCAATCTCGCCAAGCAGCAGGGCGCGTCTGGAGGTAGATCCGTCGTTGGTGATCCTGCCCATGAACGCATCGAACTCGGCATTGATGGCTTCGCGGCCGCTTTCTTCATAGCGGCGCATGATGTGGAGCGCGTCTTCGGCGGCTGCACCGTTGATCCTCGCGCTGTCGCCAAGGCCAGCCAGCAGTATCGAATTCACTGCGCCCCAGCCGCGCGCCATGGATGTGCTGGACCAGGAACTCAGGCCGGCGCTCTCCCAGAGTGCATGGATGAAAGCGAGGAGCGGAGCGCTGCGGCGCGACGCCCGTGCGCCCCCGCCAGTTTCCGGTGCCCGGTCAGTCGACGTGAGCCCATCCCGTTGCACGAGCGAGGCGTCCAGGCGCACGTCCAGCCCGTCCGGGCCACAGACGATCGCCGCGGTGCTGTCGTTGCTGACGCTAGTCTTGCTTTGTGCGTCCTTGCGGAAATCGCACCCTTCTACGCGGTTCACGCCGTCGTCGGGCCAGCCGGCGAGATGGAAGAGCGTTCCGTAGCGGCGGATCACGAGTTTGCGTGGCAGTGACGGCCGGCAGTGGCACAGTGCGTGGCCGGGCGTGCGCTTCGCGCGCTCCAGTGCGCTGGCATGGCGCGACGGGTGCTCCTGTACCTCGGCGAGTGGAACCCGCCGGCCGGAGAACGACACATCAGGCATCAGCGGCCTCCTTGCCCGGCGCGACACATTCGCGTTCGGTTGAGCGTTGCGGTTCACGTCGTTTGCGCAACTCGTCAATAACCGAGAGCAGCGCTCCGATCACGATCAGCGCGCCGAATACAGCGCTTGCGATCCATGACCGGTGCCAGAACTCGCCGCACGCACGGTGGAGTGCCCACCAAGCAAACACGGGGGCGGCGATGATCGCGAGGTTTTCGGGTAGAGAGTACATATAGAGGGAGAAAGTCAGGCAAGGATTTCAACGCAGCCTTCGGGGCCGTGCCAGAACGAGCCGTCGTCGGTATCCATGACCGTGACCATGCCGCTGTCGGGGTCGTGCTGGGTGACGACCCCTTCGCTCCAGTCGGTCGGACCCGTCTGGTAGTTCACGCGGCGAAGCCTCAACGAGAGCGTGTCGTAGGAAGGGGAGGGAGGAGCCATGAAACGATCATGGCGCGAGGGCGAGGGCATCGATGGGCAAAAGCCCGTCGATCTTGGCGAGCTTTCCATGGGTCGTGAATTTGCTGGAAAGCTTCACAAAAACTGCATCATTCCGGGCTTTAGGCTGCACGCGCCTGGAAACCGGGCGCGTGCTACGCAACGCGGTGGAGCGGGCTGGATGTTCCGGCACGTCGATTCAGGTCAGATGGCGTGGGTCCGGGAGATTGACATCGTGCCGCTGACGGGGGTACCAACCAGCAGGCGGATGCGCCGATAGAGGTCGTCGTGAAACGCGTTGAGCAGCGATGGCGCCGGTGCGAACAGCATACGCACCCCTGCGGAGACCGCGAAGCTTGTCGCATACAGCCATGCGATCAGGCACGCGACTGTATGGATCGATCCAGCCAGTGCAGCGACGCGGAAATGGCTGAACCCACCTAGGGGCGGCGTTTTTTGAAGTCGAACATGTGATCTCCAGGGAGTGACGCGAACGCGAGGTTGCTTCCGCGCGTTCATTCTCAAACGGGCGTCGATCCTGGAATGAGGCAAATGACTGCCGAAAGGCCGCCCATACTCGCTGCGCGTGGGTCGCCGTGTACCTTCTCCACAAGGTTGTCCCCGGAATCTGTGGATAACTCATCCAGGTCGTTGATCGAAAGCGCATTGGAGATCGCGGCCTTTCGCGCCTCCAGCGTGGCCGCCGCTCTCGTACGATGGCTCGCACTATTGCGTCATCGACGCATCGACCTGCCGGCACCTGCCAGCTATTTCTTTTCCATCCCTCTGGGGCATTTCGCTCCCCAGGGGCCATGCCCCGTTCTTCATTCAGGAGCGGGCATGAGCCGCAAAAGCGCCGAGCGCAAATTCGATCAGACTGCTGATGAACATCAGCGTAATTTCGTTTCCCTCATCAAGCAGTTTTCGTACGGGCATCATCTCGATTCCGTGTTTCGCGACTTTGTTGAGCTGGCCGCGCTTGCGATCAGTAACAGCGTGGATCGCGGGCAGTTTGACGCGCGTGAGAAGCGCTATCTTGAAATCGTCGGCAAGTACAAGAAGGAAGAGGTCGCGCGATTTCCGTTAATGCTTGCGGAAATCACGCTGGCATTCGATAAGCGCGTCGGCGTCATGGCCGCCGCGCGTGAACGCGGGGTGATGGCGTCGAATCTGACGGACGTACTTGGCCAGACGTACATGATGCTGGATCTGGGCAACGATCGAAGTGGGCAGTTCTTCACGCCCTATCACGTGTCGAAGTTGATGGCCGGTATGATCGGCGGCGACGCGGTGGCACGTGCAGACGCGCAGGGCTTTGCCCGCGTTCACGAACCTGCCTGCGGGGCAGGCGGAATGGTGATTGCGACGGCAGAGGCGTTCCACGACGCCGGGTTGAACTATCAGCAGACGATGCACGCAACCTGTATAGATATCGACCCTTGCTGTGTCCACATGACTTATCTGCAGCTCGCACTGCTGCATATTCCGGCGATTGTGGTGCATGGTAATGCGCTCACGATGGAAGTGTGGGGGCACTGGTTCACGCCGGCACACGTGCTGGGTGGCTGGAACCGGAAGTTGCGGGCACGCCGCTCGCACGATGCCATGCGCTCGATCATGCGCGCGGTGCCCGCAGCGGATGACGATGGCGAGTTGGCGCAGGAGTTGGCAAACGGGCCCGTCGCTGTCGAGCCTGAGGACGGTATGCCAGTTATTGAGGAAGCCGAAGCGCGCGTGGAAGTGGTCACCGACGAAGCGTTGGAGGTGGCGGTTCTCGATCGCCCAGTCGTGGAGGTAGACGCGGCTGTTAGTGACGACGCTGGCGCGCTGGCCGATCTGTTCGACGAAATCGTCAGTACGCCAGCGCGGCCTGTCGACGTGTTCGAGGTGATCGACCAGCTGACGTTGTTTTGACTGCTGTTTTGACGGTGGTATTGACCTCAGGCCCGGATTATTCCGGGCCTTTTTTCTTTGCGAAAGCGGTATCGAATTGGCGACCTTTCCCGTCGCGTGGGCGCCGCGCACACGATATCGTTGCAATACCTACTGCGCTTTTCGCGCATCGACACCGGCCGTCACGGCCATTTTTTATCTGCCCATCGGGAATCCTCTTCCCGGTTGGGGCGCGGGTTCCCCTTCAGGAGAATCCGCAATGCAAGCTATCAACCTGCAGCAACCAACGCTCCCTCTTTCGCGCATCAAGCTCGGCGCGAACCCGAGAAAGTATTTCGACGATGCAGAGATGGAGGAGATGCGCGATTCGGTCCGCGCCCGCGGTGTCGACACACCGGTGCTCGTTCGTCCCCTCGACGACGGGAATTTCGAACTTATCGCTGGTGGCCGTCGTTTCAAGGCGGCTATGGATGTGCATGGCGAAACCTACGAGATGCCCGTATCTGTCAAGAACGTCGACGCAATCGAGGCCGAGGAAATTGCGCTGGTTGAGAACATCCAACGCGCCGATATGTCACCCGGCGAAGAGGCCGTTGAAACCGCCAAGCTGGTCGGGCGCTGCAAGGGCGATCGAGAGGAGGCCGCGCGCCGGATTGGCTGGAGTGTCGCGACGTTGAACAGTCGCCTCGCGCTCATGAATTGCAGTGCCGGCGTTCTGGAAGCGCTCAATACCCGTTCGATCAAGCTCGGCCACGCCGAACTGTTTGCCGCCTTCACCAAAGAGCAGCAGGACAAGCTCCTGCCGGTCATCGTGAAGGAAGGGAGAACGGTAGGCGAACTGAAAAGCGTGCTGGAACGGGCCGCGTGCTCGCTGTCGGCCGCGATCTTCGACAAGGCCGACTGTGCCGGTTGCCAGCACAACTCGGCCGCCCAGGCGGAGATGTTCGGCGAGTCTATTGGCACCGGCAACTGCACAAACCGCAACTGCTACAACGAGAAGACGGAAAGCGCACTTGAAGCAACGGCCACCGGCCTGCGTGACGAGTTCCAGACCGTCCGTATCGTGCGCCCAGGCGACAACAACACGCGCATCCAGCTCGTGGCTGAAGGTCCGAAGGGCGTCGGCGTCGAGCAGTCGAAAGCCTGCTACGCGTGCCAGAACTTCGGTGCTGCGGTCAGTGGCCTGCCCGACTCACTTGGCAAGGTCTACAAGGGCCAGTGCTTCGACACCGTCTGCAATATGAAGAAGGTGGCGGCGCGCATCAAGAGCGAGAAGGTCGAGAAAGCCGAACCGGCCGTGGCGAAAGCAGCGGCGTCGAACGGCTCATCCAAGGCCTCCGCTGCGACGACGGGCAACAAGCCTGCTGCCGCTACGCCCGAGGCCACGACGGTCTCCGAGTCCGATCGCGTCAAGACGTATCGCGTGGCGTTGTGGCGAAAAGCCCTGCGCCGTGAGGTAAGTCAGGATCCGGCTCTTGCGCAGCGGTATCTGCTTGCGATCGTGGCAACAGGGCAGGCGCGCAGCGTCGAGGCCGGCCCAGTCAACACGATCTGGGAGCGGCTCATCGACGACAAGCCTTCGGTGGGTGATTTCGGCAAGGCGGCCAGTGCGGCCGCAACGCTCAAGCCGGACCAGGAGGCGAAGCTGATGATCGCGCTCACGTTGTCTGCGATCCAGGGCGTCGACGTCCCGTATCTCATGACGATGTGCCGTCACCACAAGCTCGATCTCGCGAAGCACTGGAAACTCGACAAGGAGTTTCTGGAGCTCATCACGAAGTCGGAGATGAAGGTGGTGGCCGACGAACTCGGCCTGCGGACCGCAATGGGCGAGAACTTCAGGAAGGTCTTCGCGAAGTCCAAGTCCGAGGTCATCGAGGCATTGCTGGCGGTCGAAGGCTTCGACTACACCGGCAAGCTGCTCAAGGTCCTCAAGTACTGATCCAGCGTCGCGGTTATGCCGCGGCTTCTCCTTTACGCCGCCTGTCTGCTGACAGCGCGGCGTTTTTTCTATTTCAGAGAGGTTTTTATGTTCCAGCAACTCGAAGCGTTCGTGCGCGAGACCGGCAAGGTCACGCTCACGATGAAGATGGCGGGCGATCAGATGTCGGTGGTGATGGTGCCGTGCGGCGATTCGAAAGAGGCCGCGCTGCGCCAGCCCCTGGTGCTGACCGCAACGCCGGCCGAACTCGACGAAGGCTTCGTGCAGGCATTGCAGACGTTCGAAGGCGCGCACCGCTCCCTTGCGGAACAGGTGAGCGCCACGACCGAGATCCTGCAGGCGGCTGAGAAGTCGCAGGCGGGCAAGGCGCAGAAGGCGCTGTCGAAGGGTTCGAAACCAGCGCTTGCGACACCGGCGTCGAATGATGACGGCGGAGATAGCGAGCTCGATGACGCGGACGAACAGGTCAGCGGGCACGGCAGCCATGCCGTGCAAGCGGCGACTGAAACGGCCGCGCCCGCTGACGGCAAGTCCGATCTCTTCTCGTTGCTCGGTTGAGGTGCCTCATGACGATCAGCATTGCCAGGATCATTCGTGAATTCACCTACAACGGGATGAAGTTTGCCGATCCCGGCCCGGCGTTTTCGCCCAATGACGTGCGCGATCTCTATTCGGCGCAATACCCGGAACTAACGACCGCCACGGTCGACGGGCCTGAGTTTGCCGGTGAGGCCGCGATCTACAAATTCGCCCGCGCCGCCGGCGCCAAGGGAAACCATGCGTAAGGACGCGTTGCTCAAGCTGCTCGCCGATCCGGCGAAAGGCTTCAATCAGGAACCGCCCGAAAGGGCGGTTTTTTTACATGACGACGAGGTTCGTACATGCTCTTCGATCCTTCATCAGTTGATCGATCGTTCGATGCGGGCGCAGGTGAGGCCTGGCAACCGGCAGGCGTTGCCGCTCCCAGACATCGAGCTGCCGCTAGTGTTCTGACGCTGCCGGATTTCGCGGACGCGGTACCACGCGAGGCCACGATTCGGTGGCGGCCCGATACGCAACTGGACGCATTGGTGCTCGAGCAATTCCGGCACGCGCCGCTACGCGCGGCGGATGTCGAGACCCCCTGCAGCCCCGTGGACGCCTTTCAGCAGGCGTTCTTCGCTTGGGTTCGCCGGCAGATGTCGCAGCCGTTGAGCTTCATCTCGATGGGCCTGCAGCTATGTGATACCAACGCCGTGCTCGACGCGATTGATCATCAACATGAAGCTAAAGAGTTCAAGCCGGGCTCCGGGCTTCATCTGGGTATACGGCTGACCGACGAGTGGATGCACGAAGTTGGGGCGCTTGCGGAGTCACTCAGGCAGGCGCATCCGCTTCTTCTGCACACGCTCTTCGCAATCGTCGATCGCGTTTCGGGCAAGACGGTGCTGATTCGTACTCCTGCCTGGTATCTCAGCGAGACCGCAGCCCGGTACTGGGACTACAACGAGAGCGCAACTGATGAGCAGGCGGGCGAGTGGCTGGCCGAATGGTATGAAAACGACCAGGAAGCGATTGCCAATCACTTGCCTTCCGTTATCCGCCCGCAGGTCTACCCGGACGAGGTGCGTTGTCCTGCGAAGCTACCGGGGCGCCGCGTTCGGAGCTCGGAACTCTCGGACAGGGAGCTTGCTACGTTGCTGGCCAGCTCCACCGGCCTGATCGCCAACGTCTGCAGGGAACTGCTGGCGTTGCGTTCGTTGCTGAAAAAAGCCGGCGATCGCTTGTTGCTCGGTGGCGGTCACGATGCGAACGCGCTGTATTCGGGCTGCTCGTTTGTCCTTGAGAGGACCGAATGGGTTGTCGACGTCATCGATACGCATCTTAACGATGGCTATCAGACCGGCGAGAACTCCGAGTTCGCCACCTTTCTCACTTTTTCCAACACGAAACAGGGCATCCGCGCGCAGTACGCGCAGTGGGGTCTTGCCTTCCAGATGCTTCGCCGCGTCGATCGCCTCATGGCGCTCGTGGTGAGCCCTTGATACCGGAGATTTTCAATGAATGGAGTATCCATCGGCCAGACTGGCCAGGACGTCACACTGTCACACGCGCTGCTGTTGTACTCCGGTGCGACCGGTCAGCACTACGCAACAGCACATCCGGTTACGACGGAGCACAAAACGGGCCGTCCAGTTATTGGCGCGGGGCGGCCGCTTGATCGACGGACGCTGGTCAGCACGCTGGTGGCGCTCGATCGAAACGCGGCGCCGAAGGCCGAGTTTCTCCCGACGACGGTTCTGGGGGTAACGTCGGCCGCCGTGACGTGGTGGTGTCCGCCCGCTGCCCGTCGCGTGTTTTTCAAGTGCCGGACGGTCGGCGAGCGTAGCGCCATCGTTCCACATCCGGGCCTGGTCTTCCAGGCTGGCGCGGAAGGCTTTCGTGTGTTCGCGCTGAACGGCGAGGGACGCCCGAAAGAGAGCACGCCGCTTTTCGAGCCACCATACTTCAACACCTGGGACCACGGTCAAATCTGCATCGGGTCGGCAAAAGTACCACGCCGTATTGAAGTCGCTGCGATCGATGGCTGGGAAGAGGGCTTTTTTAACTCGGCCTTCACCCATCCAAATCATGGCAGCAAGCGGGTCGCGTACCAAGACGGTTTCTATACGTTCTGGACGCACATGCTCGACGGCAAATTCGAGGTGTTTCCGTTCGACGTGCTGGTCCCCATGAAGAACATGTCGGCCGGCAAGCTGGTCGCGGGAAAGATCGGAGGTGCCGCATGAACCCGGTCGATTTCGCGTTGCAGGGTTCGTTCCCGTCCGTGATGGTGCCCACGCGAGAGCCGGTGGCGCCGATCGCAGGTCCCGGTGAGCGCCTGCTCATTGCGTCCAACGGCGTGTTTATCGAGATCAGCCGCCCATGGCTGCATCTTGTGCGCCGGCTGTCGACGTTCGGCTGGTCTACACCTGTACCTTACGGTACGGCCAGCGATCAGACGGACCTGCTGTGTGGTCAGGTGCCTGCGGAGCTCGTGGCGCAGTTCGCGGCTATGGCGCGCGTGGCGCTGCCCAACGAGGCGGGGGCCTGGATCGTCTGGAATGCGGACACGGGGGCATTTCGCCTTGTGCCGCTGCCGTCGCTCTCGCATGGACCGGGGCATCTCCATTACGACCGCCCTGAGCTTTGCGCAGGCGAATGGCTCGTCGTGGACTGCCACTCGCATGGCCACGGCCGTGCGTACTTCTCGTCGACGGACGATCGCGATGACCAGCACGACGTGAAGTTTGCGCTCGTGCTGGGCAACTGCGATCGCACGCCGACTTTCGCACTTCGTTTGTGTGCGAAGGGGCGTTTTGAGGCTGCAGGAGTTGTACCGCCAAAATGGGCTGAAGTATTGGCCGGGAAGGTCGCATGAGTGCGCCGATTTTGCATGTGGCGCCAGCAGCCATGCTTACACGGGCGTGGGAGGTGGTTGTTGTCGGGGCAGGTGGAACAGGCAGCGCCTTGCTGCCGTCACTTGCCCGGCTGCATCACGCGATGGTTGAGTTGGGGCACCCGGGCGGAATCCACTGTACGGTCTACGACGACGACACGGTCAGTGAGTTCAACGTTGGCCGGCAGGGCTTTTACCCGAACGATGTCGGCCAGTACAAGGCGACGTTGCTGGTGAACCGCCTGAACCTGCTGATGGGAACAGGCTGGACGGCGGTGCCGCGTCGCATTGATTCCAAGGTCAGCCTGCGTGCCGACATGGTGATTGGCTGCGTGGACTCGCGTCGTGCGCGCCATGCGATTGTTCAGGCGTCAAAGCGCGGCAAGGTGCAGTACTACCTCGACTGCGGCAATGAGACGGATCGTGGCCAGGTCATTCTGGGCGAATTCGGCAAGCCCCGGCATGACAGGCTGCCCCACGTGGGCGACCTGTTTCCGGACATGCTGAACGCGAAAAATGACAAGGGCGATGACACTCCATCGTGCTCGATGGCGGACGCGCTGCGCAAGCAGTCGCTCGTCATCAACCAGGCGATGTCGGTGCAGGCGTTCAACCTGCTCTGGCAGTTGTTCCGTAATGGCGGCCTGACGTTCTCGGCCGTGTTTGTGAACCTAGCAACGGGGCGCACGAATCCGGTTCCGGTTGACCCGGCAGCATGGGCGCGATTCGGATACGAGCCACCACCTGAAAAAAAGCCCCGCCGTCGCAAGACGGACAGGGCGATTTCCTGAAACCCACGCCGCCCCTGACCCGGGCGGCGTTTTTTTTGGACCGAATCCCCTGGCGGATAACGGAGGCGCGCTCGAGCAAATCCTTACAATAATGTAATATCTTTGCAGGCGAGGGCCATCGAATGGGAGAGTTTGCTCCGTACGATTCATCACCGGCCGCGATCACGCATGGCGTGCCGGCCACAGCAGCGCAATTTCTCAGGATTGCGTTTGGATCGAGTGCCGAGGCGCAGGTGCCAGCGGTTTACGTGCGTAACTGGCTGCGCCTACTCAAGCAGCGCGGTTCGAGCTTCCTGCATTGCGTCGTTCTTTGCGAGCAGTGGCAGGACGTGCATGATCCGGGGCGCGGCAAGCGCGCGCCGCGCGCGCCCGGGCGCTGGGCGCATCGACTCAGGGATGAGTCGTGTGCAGGGGAACTGCCGCCGGGTGAAGGGCCGGGATGCCAAACACCGAACGAAACACTTCACCGGCCTCGCCCAGCGCGTTGATGGCATCGTCAGTCAACGGCTCGTCGCCATCCGGCACCTGAATGCCGCGGATACCTTCCACTAGCGTTTGCGCAGGCCAGCGCGAGGCAAGGCCGACGTCTGCGAAGGCCTCGTCCAGCATGGCGCGAGCCGCGTCGCCGTTAAGCGTGGCGCCGGTTGCGTGGTAACGCTCAGCGATCACGCGGATCGTCTGCAGCAGGTCCGCCTCGAAGCGTGCGCGACTGCGCTCGAGGGCAAGTTGTTCTTCGTCAATCGTGTTCATGCAAGTGTCGGGTTAAGAACGGGAATCGCCAGCCCGTCAGCGAGTCGGGCGGCTGCGAGCTCCGTCGTAGTGTACGTCCCGAGCCCGCGCGCAACCCATGGATCGGTGGCGAGAATCGCGTCCAGGCGCGCCCGTGTAAGCGAACCGGCGATTACCACGCGGCTGTCGCGCCCGCTTACGGGGGCGGCCGCCATAAACTCGCCCGCGGCCAGATGCCCGTCCAGCCAGAGCGCGCGAAGTTCGTCCATTCCAGCGGGAAGGCCGCCCAGTGGGACGTTCGGTGAAATCGTCGCGATGTACATGAGAAGAATACCAAGGGTAGAATACTGTATAAATATACAGTAGTTTGCACACATGGCCAAACCCGACTCCCCCATGCCAGAAATCAGCGCTTTTGTGGATGCGTTGCGCGACGCGTTTGGCGCCGAAGAGATCAACGCGATCGTGCGCCGTGGCCGGGCAGGGGAGCCGGTTTTTTTCGCATGCGAAAACGGTATGGAATTCGGCACGCGCCTGCCGCCCGGGTCTGCCTGGAACGCGGCGGCCGTCGGTGACCGGCACTTCTGCCCGGGATGCGACGGGCGCTGCGTCGAATCCGGGTTGCGATGTTCCGAGCATCGCGCGCGCGTGCTGGAGAAGCATCGGGACGAAAGCGATATCGAATAGGCGAGCATTCCGGCGTCCGCGACAGCGTTCGCGACCCATACTGTTTCTACTTCTCGCGTCCCCGACGCATCGACCTACCCGCAGCAGCATGCTGTCGCGGGCAATTCTGCACCGGCCTCCAGGCCAACTAGGCGTTCGCCTGTTTCTAACCCCGTTGGGAGCTCTCTCCCTCGGGGAGTTCGGCTCCCCTTTTTATTCAGGAGCCGAGCCATGATCAACGCTTCCGTTGCATTGCACTTCACACCGGCGTCATCGTATCCGTCTGGAGCGATGCCACCGCTAGCGTGAATTTCCTGTTTGCCGTCAAACGCCGATCTTCATCTGCTTAACCGCCAACACCAAGTTGGCGCCAGGCGCAGAACGGATTCCCGTTCTGCGCACTCACGCACCACATCTTTCTCTACGCCAGGGCGATCCACCCTGACGGGTCGGTTGCCCGATTCCATTCGAGGCAACTGCCATGATCCGCGCTGTCATCTCCATCGTTGTCCTTTCCATCCTCACTGGCTGCGCCAACATGACGGATTTCGGCTCGCCCGACGTCTATCAACGTTCGGACGTCCAGCGCGCCGGCACGCTCGAACCGGCTGTCGTGGTTCGTGTGCGTCGTATCACCATTCAGGCTGGCTCCGGTAGTTCCGGTCTCGAAAACCTCGTGACCACGGGGCTGGGTGCGTTCCTCGGTTCCCAGGTGATCGGCAATGGCCGTGGCCGCTACATCGCGGCGGCGGTCTCCGGCGCCGCGTCGAATTTCGTTGCGCAGCACGTCAGTGCCGCGCTCTCCCGTACCGCCGGTCTGGAAATCGTCGTCCGCAAGGCCGATGGTTCGCTGCGCGTTGTTCCGCAGCCCGATGACCAGCTTTTCTCGCCTGGCGATCACGTGCTCCTCGTGGACACGAGCTCCGGGCTGCGCGTCACGCACTGACGCTGCTTCGTTGTTTTGATAACCGCAGTTTTCTCTCCATTCTTCGCGGGCTTTCGTGGCCGCGCATTTTCTTTTTGAGGTTCTTCCATGAACACCTATCAGCTTGCCGATCGCGATCAAACCACGGGTTGGGATGCAGCGAACAATGATGTTAACGGCGTCAACACCTTCCGTATGCGACCTATCGAGGTCGCCGCGCAGGCTGGCGATGTCGCGGAATTTGAGTCGATCATGAATGACCCTGCCTTCAATCCGCAGGGTGCCCGACCGTTCTTCTTCGCCGAGGTGCTTCGCGGCAGCGGCGGCTACGACGCTGACAAGCGTTACGCGGGTTTGCGCCCGCAACTCGCAATCTATCGCGAGCGTTTTGTTGCGAAGCATTGATTTCGTTGCAGTCACACTTAAGCACCTGCACAGCGGGGCGTTCCGAAAGGACGCCCCGCTTTTTTATTTTTAGAGGCCTTTATGATTCACATTAACCGGGTGATGCACGCCGACCGCCATAGTGCCGGTGCAGTGCGCGCCGCCAATTTCACACGCCGCGCTCGCGGCTTCCTGCACCGCGTCGCCGGTGATCTTCGCCTGCGCGCGGGCGAGCACGACATCAAGGCTGAACCCTCCCGTCGTGGCAGTGGCTGCCGGGTCACGCTCAATACTGAACGCCTCATCGTCGAGTTGACGGACTCGCCTGAACGTCAGGCGGTTGTCATGTCGTTTCGCACCCGGCGCGGCCGCGCGGATCTGTCTGGCGGTGGCGATAACGCCGTGGCCTCGGACCAGCTTGAAACCCGGGAGGGTTACGAGGCGCTGCTGAGTGCGCTTCGGCTGGCGAATGGCCTCGATAGTGAGCGTCGCCGGGAGCTCTGACGATGGAAATTATCAAGATCAAGGTCGAATTCCCAGGCGGGCTAACCATCACCGATAACGCCTCCTGGAGCGAGGGTAAGGGGCTGGTATTCGTCTCTGAGCGACTTAAGCAGGTCCTTCGTGAGCTGGATGTCACGGAAGCGCTCCCGGTCGTTACTGCGACCTGTCGTGGACAGACCGTTTCGATCGAGGCGACTTCGGCTGGCGATTTCAGACTGAAATCGGGGCAAGTCGTGCTGCGATCGCCCAGCGGCTTCCGTGCACAAATTCGGGAAATCGTACGGCGACCTTCTAAAGACCAAAGGCAGCAGTTTGGGCGCTTTGCTCATACCCTTTGCGCGGGTGCGACAATCGGTGCCTTTGGCTTCTGGCATTCGACGACTAACTGGAGCACGCAAAACGTGCTTTCGTTGGCGAACCTGTGTATAGCTGCCGTGGTACTCTTCTACATCGGCATCATTTCAATGGACGGAGAATAACGATGGGCTGGAGTTTCGCAGCACTAGGTGTCTCCCTCGCGTTATGCGCGCTCGGTCTGGTCATGAACCACAATGGCCGCAAGGCTGACCGCGAACGTCGCGGGTATTAACATCGATTTTCGGTCGGTTTCAACTGGCCGACTCAATTCAAGGGCTGCACCTCCGGGTGCGGCCCTTTTTAATTTCTGGATCAAAACATATGAAATCAACCGAACTCGACCTTCCGGTCGCGGTCGCGCTTGCGGCCGCGCCGTTGAACCTCGTGGACAAGACCGTCGGGCAAGTGGTCGACGCAATTGGTCGCCATCTAAGCCGTGCCGAACTGGAGCCGGAATGGATCCTCGCCGCAAACTGGGTGGGCGACGCCAACGATTCGATGGTGGGGCTGAAGGCCAGTGCACCGTGGCCAACGGCTACCGGTAACGATAATCAACGGCGCTTTTGCCTCTCTGTCGAAACCGGCCACTCTGAAGGTTGGCGCGTGCAGGTCGACCACGTCTGCCTGCACAAGGCCGGTGACAGCGGTCACTGGAGCAGCGTGCCGCTGGTGCGCATCAAGACGTTGACTCGTTCGCACGCCTGGGCCGTCGCCGCTGCCGTCTCGCGCCTGCTCGATATCGACTGACGCAGCCTGTCTATCTTCTCTTCCCTTGCGGGGCATCGCCCCGGATGGGTGATGTCTCGCGCTTTCGGAGCCATCATTCATGTACACGTTGTCCATTCCCAACGCCGTTCTCACCACTTCGTCGCTCGTGGGGCTTTTCACGCTGTTTCTCGACGAACGTGTGCGCGCGGCCGACACATCACAGATCGTGCTCACCGGCGCGCCAGCCGGTATATCGGTAACGCGCTACAACGGCGCGCTCGCGCTGCGTCAGCCTGGCACGGCTCACGACATCCTGCACACGATGCTCGCTGAACACCGGCGGTCCGCGTTTCTCGAACCGTGTGGTACCCAACGCCAGTCATGGCAGGTCGAGCGTGCGGCATGGGCTGGGCTTTTCGAGTTCGTCGACGTCTGCCGCAAGCCGCAACTGCTGCTCTCGTCGGACCAGATCGAAGCCGAAACGCAGGCCGCACGCGCACGCGGCACGCGCTTCTTCCTGTCGGATCTGGCCAGCGAAGCTGTTGCCAGCACGTTTGGTTTCCCGGTGTGCGGCCCGGCGTTTCCCGGTACGAGCGAGACGAACAGCCGCCACGAAGTCCAGGTGGCCTACGCGCTCGCGCTGGATCTGCCGGTTCCCGATCGCGTTCTTGCGGCGTATCGCGAAGACGCGGAGTTGTTCCGCTATGGTCTCGAATGGGCTGACACGCTGGTACGTCTGCCGGAGTTGCGCGGTGCGATTCCGGTCGTAAAACTGCGGCCGATCCTCGGCGTCATGCGCAGTGAAGGCAAGCCGGTCGATGGCAGTAACGCTGACATTCTGGCGCTGCTGGGGCGTCTGCTGCCCGATTCGCCGACGTATCCGGAGGTCGATAACCTGCTGCACGCCCATGGCCTCATCGACGACATGCCGCTGCCGGAGTCGTTTAATACGAGCGTCGACGTGGGCCAGCCGGTGACGCCGCTCGCCGCCCGGGTGCGTGACCGTATCGCTGACAGCATCCGTGCGCGCGAGATCGAGCATGCGGACGGCGAGCTGAAGGCAGGGCGGATCAGCCGCCGTGCCCATCGCCATCGTTGCGATATCGCGCGCCTGTCGCATGGCCGTCAGACGTTTGAGTATGGCAATTGCCTTTCGCGGGCGCTGGCCAATCGTGACGTCGGCACGCTGCTGGAGGTGCTCGATCGCGCCGATGGCCACAATCGCGCAAGCCGGCAGGCATTTCGCGATATTTACGGCGTGAAGCTGATCGGCGTGCCCGCCGCGCAACGGCGGCGCGCCGTGTTCCTGCTCTGCGGGTTTACCGAAGAGGCACAGGCGCAATGGGAGCGCGAGGCCGTCACGCGCGAGGCTGAACGTGACGCCGAGCACGATCTGACGGATGCACGCGAAATCGCCGGTCGTGCCAGGTATGTCGGCGTAACGTGCGGCGAGATCTCGGGGGCCGAGCATGTCGATCGTGCGATCAGCGAGGGCTACGTGACGATCCGCAGTATTTCCCGCGGTGCCGCGCAGGTGTACGCGCTCGCGCGTGGAGAGGAAAACGCGATGCGCAGGCTTAGCGCGAAGGACGGCACGCTAGCCTACGCGCGCGCCAGGCTTGAGCGTCGCGCGGCATAGGAGGCGACCATGCGATTCGATCGAGGGCCTCGCCCGGAAGGGTATCGCTGGACCGCGCGCAAGGAAGCCATGTATCTGCGCCGGGAGGCGCGGGAGGTGGAGAAAATTGCGCGTGATTATCCGCTCTTCGTCGGGCAGTTCCAGCCGCCGCCCACGCGGCCGGTCGACGAGGAGCGCGCGCGGCGCGAATGCCAATTGCGCGAGAGCGAACAGCGCTGGCGTGCATTGATGGCTTCGCAGTGGCGCAGGGTGAGGCGCGAGTATTTCGCGTGCACGCCTGCCCTGCGCGCGGCGATCCTTGAAGAGTGGAACCGTTGGCGCGGTCCCGCCCGCCCGGTGTACTTCACTACGTGGTGGAGAAGCACAACGGCGTGCTGGAGGAGAAGTCCCGCGTGTTCCGCGAACGTGAAACCGCTTCGCTGGCGCGTATCCGCGCGAAGGCAACCGCGCAGGCGGCCCTGCCTCTTGCGTGAATACCGGAAACCTTGAACCCAACCGGCGCCTTCGTGCGCCGGTTTTTTTTCGTCCACGCGTTGCACGCCACGCACGAAAGCGATATCGAAATCGCCACGATTGCGCGCGCGGGACGCCGTTGCCTGCACCTACACTGCTGTTTATCACCCGCGTCGCTGACGCATCGAACCGCCCGGCCTGTCCGGCATCACAACCCGCCTGGAAGGGACCTCGTCCCCCTCGGACGCGGCTTTCCGGGAGTTCTCCGCAAGGAGCTTCCATGAAACAGCAATCCGATCCGTTGACGTCCGTGTCGATCGCGCAGATTGAATGCGCGATCAACCATTGGCGTGAGCGTCGTCCGTCTGCCGACGCTGACCACCCGGTACTGTGCGCTGAGGCTCGCGCACTCGCTGACGTGTACGGCCTGATGATCTATCGCGGTGAGCAGAGCGTCGAACGCTCGCATCTCACCGAGCCACAACGCCTGGCCCTCGAGGCCGCGCTGTAACCCGCTTCACGTGCCGTAAGGCGCATCGTTGTACATATCCAATCGCCGCATTCGCGGCTTCTCCATACACCCCGCCGGGACACGCGCCCGCCGGGGACGTGGCTCGTGCCGGGTTTCTCCACAGGAAACCTCACCATGCAGGTCTACGCTTCCCAACTAGAGTCGCTTCTCACCGCCTACGTGCCGCGCCGCCTGCCGGTGCTCATCACCGGCCGCCCTGGCATTGGCAAGAGCGACATCGTCGAACAGGTGGCCGATGCTATTGATCACGATCTGCTGATCAGTCATCCGGTCGTCGAAGATCCAACCGATTCGAAAGGTCTGCCGTTTGCTTCGGCTGATGGGCTGTCGGCACGCTTCCTGCCGTTCGGCGATCTGAAGCGCGCCCTGCAGCCGCGCGAACGCCCGTTGATCTGGTTCCTTGACGATCTGGGGCAGGCTTCGCCGGCCGTTCAGGCCGCGAAGATGCAGTTGCTGCTCGCGCGACGCATCGGCGAGCACAAGCTGCCCGACAATGTCACCTTCCTCGCGGCCACAAACCGCCGCAACGACAATGCGGGCGTGAGCGGCATTCTCGACCCGTTGATCTCGCGCTTCGCCACCGTTGTGGAGCTTGTGGCAAGAATCCAGGACTGGACTGCCTGGGCCGTAGCCCGTCATGTTGCGCCCGAGCTGATCGCATTCCTGCGATTCCGTCCCAGCCTCCTGTCAGTGCAGAAGTCCTCGCGTGATATCGAAGCGACGCCAAGCCCGCGTAGCTGGGGTTTTGTCGCCAAAACGATGGGCGTGGTGCCTCCGGGACTCGAACTGATCTCGCACGCGGGCGCAGTGGGGCAGGGAGCCGCGACCGAACTGATCGCGTTCATCCAGATCTATCGGCAGTTGCCCTCACCGGATGCCATTCTGGCGACGCCCGATACCGCTCCGATTCCCGAGGCACCGGCAGCGCTCTATGCGACCAGCGCCGCGCTGGCCATGTACGCGAACGAAGGCAATTTCGACCGTATCGCGACCTACACCGAGCGAATGATTGCTGGCGGCGTGAGCGAATTCGCCGCGTTGCTGGTGACGGACGCGCTGCGCAAGACCCCTGACATTGCGCAAACGCACGCCTTCATCCGCGCGCAGGGCGGCCCGATCGGCAAGCTGATCCAGGGCTAACAAGCCGTACACATTGCATCAACGCCAGCGGCACTCGTCTCTGGCTCATCTCTTCGTTTTTCTCCGTTGGTCTGCGAACGCATTACGCGCTCGCGGGCCGCATTTTCTTTCGCGGTTCACGCCATTTTTTCTGGAGTTTTTCATGGACATCACTGATATCCAGTCGCGCGTCATGCTCTGCTCGGTCAACGTTTCGTCGTGGGCGGCGCGCCGCTTCGACCTCAAGGTGACTGAGGAGGTTGAAAAAAGCCATTCGACCAAGGGCATCGGTCGCTTCAACAAGCGCCTGCTGCCTGAACACGCCCCCAGCTTCAAGGAGGCGGTGTCGCTCGGCGGTCGTATTCGCCGTCACTTCTACGATCACACGCTGGAGTACGACCAGCTGTCCGTGCGCCTCCTGCCAACCGGCATCTACATGGAGTTTGCCGCGCAGATGCGCAAAATGAAGGAGGAGTTCGATCTGGCCGTGCAGGTTTTCCTGACGGACTATCTCGACCTGAAGGAGCAGGCCCGGCAGGAGATGAACGGCCTATTCAATGAGGCGGACTATCCGACGCTCGCGCAGCTCGGCGGGAAGTTCGGCGTTCGCATGTCGGTGCTGCCGTTTCCGGACGCCAGCCAGTTCGGCGTCGATCTGCCGGCCGACGTCCTCACGAGTCTGCGCGGTGAGATTGACCAGCACGTCGAGCGCTCGATCGAGCATGCGAATCAGGACATTGTGCGTCGGCTGTACGACGCCGTGTCCGCGATGGCCAACCGTCTGTATGCGTCGGGCAACGTGCGTATCGACGTGGCCGACAATGTTCGTGAGCTGTGCGGTCTGCTGCCGAAGCTGAATTTCAGCGACGACCCGCAGTTGCGCCACATCCTCGAACAGGCCAACCGCCATCTGGCGGTGCATACGGGCAACGACCTGAAGGAATCCGAGGTGCTTCGATCGCAGGTGGCCGCCAAGGCAACCGAGATCGAGGATCTGATGGAAGCCTTCATGGGCGGCAAGCCTGAGGCACCGATGCCGCGCCCGGGCGTGGCGCCGCAGTTGCGCATCGCGGCGTGAGGTGAGTATGGATCCGCGTATCTCGAAGCAGCGCACGGCGCTGGTCATGGACCAGCCGTTTTTCGGTGCGCTGGCGCTGCGTCTGGAAGTGATCGAGGATCCGGCATGCAAGACGTTCTGGGTCGACGGGAAATCGCTGGGCTACAACCCGGCGTTTCTCGCAACCCTCAACGACCTTGAATGCCGCGGTACGCTCGCTCACGAAGTGTTGCACGTCGCGAACGGTCACTGCTTCCGGCAGGGGCTTCGCGACGCTGAACGGTGGAACGATGCCTGCGACTATGCGATCAATCCGATCGTCAAGTCGGCTGGCTTTGTTTTGCCAAAGGGGCACCTCGACGACGCGCGCTTTCATGGCAAATCGGCTGAGGAGATTTACGCGATCCTCACGCAGGAGGCAAGGCAGAAGGACAAGGAACAGTCTGGCGGCAAATCGGGAACGGGCGCGGATGCGAACGCTCCCGGTGGCCAGCAGTCACCCGCGAACGGCGCGAACACACCGTCAGCGGCTCCCGATCCCAATGCCCCGCCTTCCTGCGGCGAGGTTCGCCCTTATCCGGGTCCCGATCTGGACCTGAAGGAAACCGAATGGAAGGTGGCCGTGCTGCAGGCCGCGAAGGCGGCGCGCATGCGAGGCAAACTGCCCGGTGATCTGCAGGCGATGGCTGAGGCAGCGGCAGAGCCTTCAGTGGACTGGCGCCCGATCCTGATGCGTTTCGCGCAGCAGGTGACGAACGACGACTACAGTTTTGCGATGCCCAATCGTCGCTATCTGCATCTCGGGTTCTATCTACCGTCGTTGCACTCGCCGTCCGTAGGCGATGCGGTGTTTGTCCGCGACGCCAGCGGCTCGGTCTTCGATGAAACGCAGGCCCAGTTCGCCGGTGAGGTGATTCACGTCGCTGAATCCGTGCGGCCGTCGCGGCTCATCGTGATCGACTGCGACACGCGTGTCACGCAGGTGCAGATCTTCGAGCGGGGCGACCCGATTGAGCTTGCGCCGGTGAAGGGCGGTGGTGGCACGTCGTTCATTGCGCCGTTCGAGTGGGTTGAGCGCGAGGGCATCACGCCCGCGTTCCTCGTCTACCTGACGGATATGGACGGCCGGTTTCCACAAACCGTACCGTCGTACCCGGTTCTCTGGGGTTCAACCACGCCGCTGGCGCGCATTGCGCCGGCACCGTTCGGCGAAATGGTGGAGGTAATTGTCTGATCGTCGAAACAACTGCAACCAGCCCGGCTCATTTGAGCCGGGCTTTTTTTGTGCGCCGAGCATGCGCAACAGCTTGGGGGTGCAAGTCCTCGTCAACGCCTGATCGAGCGCTGGGTCCTTTTGCACCTCGGTCGTGACGAACACCGGAACGTCCAACCCAATGCATCTTGCTGATCGCCTTGGTCGAGCCGTTGAACCTGTGATGCTTTTTGGTGAGCCGGGAAGTGGGTGCTGATGCTCGCGAAGTCTCGTGCGTCGTTGCTCATGGTTCCTTCTCCTTCGTGGTCGAGATGCCTTTTGGAGCCGCCGTGGACGCAAAAGAGTCCCGGACGATCAGACCGCGGGCCAGGGACGGACCGAAAGCCGCATGCGCCGGACGACGAAAGGAGAACGGGGAACGGGTGAAGGAATCGGGTGCCTCGCGCGCAACCTTGCCCACGGACAGGACGGGGCTATGCGTCGGTTGAACGGCGGTTCAGGAAGCGGGCGCGGGTTGAACGAAGGACATGGAGCAACGCCGCACACGGGTAAGACCTCGCGCCCCGTGCGCCATAGTGCTCGGGCTTGGGTGCGTCAGCACCCAGCCTTTTTCGTTGCCTTCCGTCCGTCGCCCGCCACCATGCGCCGTGGGCGAACGCGGGCGAGGGACCAGCCCGGAGCGCGCCGTCCAGGGTGTCTGGCGTGTCGTATTGCCATACGCCGCGACGGCGTGTGCCGTCGGCGGGTGTCACCTGTCAAGGTTGACAGGCTGGTCCAGGGAAAACCCCGCGTGCTACATTCCGAGACCGGTTTTCGTCGGAGGAATGCGTAATGGGTTTTTCGTTCATTAGGGAGGACGACACGACGTCCCATGGTGGGAAGGTCCTGGCGTGCACGCCCACGAACGTCGTGCATGGGAAGCCTCTCGCCTTGCTTGGCGACATGGTTTCGTGCCCGAAGTGCGGCGGCGTTTACCCCATCGTTGACGTCAAGAATCTTGGCATGACGTTCAACGGACGTCCCGTCGCCTCCGAAGGTGACAAAACTGCCTGCGGCGCGACCCTCATCGCCACGCAAAGCGTTGCCACGGCTTCGCCGACCAGCGGTGGCTCCGTCGGTAGCGGTAAGAGCGTGACCGCGGAAACGTCGCCCGAAACCCCCTACCGTGGTCGCTTCCGGGTGCTCGATGACGCCACCCGGGAACCGTTGGCAAACCACCCATACACGGTCAAAGCCTCGGACGGAACGGTCATCCAGGGGACGACGGACGCCAACGGCTTCACCCAGTGGCACGATTCGACCCGAGCATCGGCGCTCACGTTCAGCCATTCCGGGAGCGGAAGCGCATGAGCGACTTCGGACCGGGCTCCGCAACAGGTGGCATGACCCCGGACGGCGAAACTACGCCCGTCGGAGCGAGGGTACGGCTGTCGAAAAAGGACCGCGTGGTCCTGTGTCAGGTGCTTTGCAAGTGCAAAAAGATCGGTGTCGCGACGCGAAACGGTCGAATCCTTCGCCAGCGCTGCGTTCAGCAGCGGCTCGATTTCGCGAACGAGCTGTCGAGGCTTAAGACCGGTTCGCCGACGGAATACAAGCCCGAGCAAACCTACAATATGAAGCCGAAACCGCCGGAGCCCGTGACGGACCCGGACGACCCCTTGCGCCCGCATTCCGACATTCGGCAATGGATCGACGATTTCTGGCCGGGTGGTCGGAAGAAGTACAGGGCTGGGCAAGGCAACCTGCGCCGTCCGGACGTGGTGATCGTGGACGATCCGTCGCAGCCGCCTATCCAGTCGAACATCCGTAAAGTCGTGGAGTTCAAGTACCCGCCGGACGATTTTGGTCGCAACCAGCAACGTGACTACATTCGGATCGCGGGCTCGCGGTCGAAATACGCCTCGCTTGGACCTGCGGAATGCGGTTGCGGCGACGATAAGGACAAGGACGGTCAGGAATCGACCCAGCGTCAGTCGAAGACCTCGAACTCGGACCTGGACGATCTTGCAGGCCAAAGTGGTGGCAATGGTGGAAACTTGCTCCCTGGTGGCGGTCTTCCGCCACCGATGCCGGGCGGATCCCCGGGCGGAATCCTGCCTTGACCGCAAGAGGAACGAACAGACATGACTGATGAGCAGTTGAAAGCGTGGGTGGCAGACCCAAAAAGGGCGGACACCCTGCCGTTTGGCTTCTACGAACCGGCGTACCGGAAGGGCATCACGGGTGCCGCTCTGGTCGTGCGTGGCGTCGTCTACTTTCGCGATGGTCATACGCCCACCGTGCGCGCCGCGCTCGTGAAGTGCTTTGAGCAGTACAAGGCGACCATCACGGAGTACAGCGAGGCGCTTGCCCGTGCGCTGAAGGAACAACCGCCGAAGGACGGTCCTCTGCGCTGGTTCTACCAGGAGGGCGAGCAGCCGATGCCGTTGGACAAAGCGCCAGGGCTTGCGGCGCTGGCGACGTCGGTGCCCGCCGACGAAGCGCTGGTTGTGCAGATGACCAGTGCCGAGCATAAGCTCGCGACGGGCTTTTTTGAGTTCGCCGCCTTCACCGTCGCGGACTGGGACGTCACGCCCAAAGGCGGGCAGGACGTGCTTGATTTCACGGTGCCCCGGGCGTTCCTCGAACATCGTCCGGGCGTTTTTCAGGCGCTGTTCGTGGCGTTCTGCGAGGCGCTTCCGACCGTTCATGGTCACGCTGGCTTTGCCGTCAACCTCCCGCCGATCGAACGTGAAGCAAACGAGGCGGCCGAATATTCGTATGCCCGCCGCTATGGTCCCGGCATCGACGTCGGCGATCCGATGGGCGTGAGCACCGTCGATCTCGTCGGCAAGATCAAAACGATCGATTGGCTCGTTGCCCTCGACGCCGATCTCGTGAGCGCTGCGGGAGGTCCGTCTGGATGGACGTTGCCGCCTGACTGGTTCGTCCGGCAGCCCTTGGACAAAGGGGGCGTTGTTCTCCAGGCGGGTGCTGCACCGCAAGCCGGCATCTCCGCCGGTCCCGGTCAATCACCGCTGCCGCCGCCCGCGTACGTCCTGCTCAACGCAGCGCTGCGTCCGATCATCGCCACGGATATGGACGTCCTTCAAGGCGGCACGCTGGACAGCACCGCCCCACTGCTCGATACGACGGTCGCCACCGAAGCATGGCTGAAGCGGTTCGACCTACCGGACGATCAGGTAACGGCGCAGTGGCGTGAGCTTCACGCGAGCCCTAAGGTGACGGACGGTAAAGCGGCCGTCGCCGCGAATCTCCATCGCCTGCGCCAGGCGATGGGTCTGCCCGCCGTACCCGCGCCGTCGAACGGTTTCGGGTACGAAGTCGCAACGACCTAAATGCCCTGCCCGCTGAGTGCCGCAGCACCCAGCAGACGGGGTTTAGTTCTTCCAGATGTAGAGGAAGAACGCTTTGGGAGGCGCCGCGCCCGGGTTGTAGCCGAACAAGCACTCGATGCCGGGTGCGATGAACACCGGCCACTTGTAGCCCTCGTTCGCCGCCTTACGAGCCGCTTTGCCGTGGTGCTTCTTCGCCGCGACTTCCTCGGCCGTGGTGCCCACGATCGCCGTGAAAAACTCCGACGTGCCTTCCTGCGTGGTCGCTAAGGACGAACACCCGGACCTTGATGTAGCCGTCGGTCGCGTTCGCCTTCGGTGCTTCCGGGGCCTTGTCCGGTGCGTTGCCAGACGATGCGGGTGCTGCTGCCGTGCTGCTGGCCGCGTCAGCGAGGTCGGCGAAGGTTGAATTTGATGCTGCGTTGGCGTTGGTCGTCATGGCGGTGTTCCCCTTGGACGTGGGGTTGACGGGGCTGCCTGAAACTTGCTCGAGGGAAGCCTTGGGGCGGGGGGGACGACGCGGTTTGGCTTGTGCGCTGGAAGCGGTGGTGTCGGTGATGTGAGCCATGGAAACAGGCCAAACGGCCTATTGCGCCCAAGGCTCTGGCCCGCTTCAAGGAGCGAATCCGGGAATCGACTCAACGCACGCGCGGGGTCAACGTCGACCAGATGATCGGCACGCTGAAGCGGTATCTGACGGGCTGGCGTGGCTACTTCGGTTTCTGTGAAACGCCGCGTGTACTTCGCAAACTAGATGAATGGATTCGCCGACGCCTTCGATGCTTCTTATGGAAGCAGTGCAAGCGTGGTCGCACCCGATTCCAGGAACTGACGAAGCGTGGCGTGATGCGCAATCTTGCTGCCCAGACGGCGGGCTCGCCGCACAATGCGTGGCGCTTAAGTTGCAGTCCGGCGCTGAGCATGGCTCTGTCTAACGGTTACTTCCGCTCACTCGGACTTCCATCGGTTGGCTCATAGACGGGCAACCGATCGCCGTGTACGGACCCGTACGCACGATGGTGTGGGAGGGGGCGGGCCGCGAGGCCTGCCCCTATACCGATTGCCTGTCTTCAGGTCAATGGTTTTTCTTCAAGTCCTTCGCGGCGTCCTTTAGGTCGCCCACTTTCTTCTGGGCTTCACCCTTGGCCTGTTGCAGGTCACCCTTCAGTTCCTGCGCGGGGTCATCCGTGGCGCGGCCGACTGCTTCGTTGATCTTGCCCTTGGCCTTCTCGAGCGTTCCCTTGATGTGATCCTTATTCATGATTTCTCTCTCCGGTTGTTCGCGACGCAGCGGTCGCAGGCGCCGACTCACCGCACGCCCTGTGCCTGACT
The DNA here is from genome assembly GCF_905220255.1 of Paraburkholderia sp. J69-1. NCBI lineage: Bacteria > Pseudomonadati > Pseudomonadota > Betaproteobacteria > Burkholderiales > Burkholderiaceae > Paraburkholderia > Paraburkholderia sp. J69-1. Next base: position 93,510 of record NZ_CAJMZG010000026.1, read on the forward strand.
GCAAAACGGGAGATTGGAGCGTCATATTTCGCGCTTTCCTGCAACGCTCAAAAGCTCGACAAAAAATGCAGCTTTCCGGGAAATCGTCTGCACGCGCTTAGAAATCGTGGTCGCGCAGACGGAGCTACCCGTGCCAATTCTGGCGTGCCCAAAAGGTAGCGAATATCGCGGTCCTTTTGCTCTGTCGCGCGCGCGGAGGCCCGGAAAAATAGCTGCATGTCAGACGCTGCCGATAGCCCCCTCCTGAGATTCAACCGCCTCGAGAAGAGCGCGGTTGATATGTTCTTCGCTTCGCTGATGCCGCTGCGTCCGTATCTCGACGCGCCGGATATTGCGGAAGTGATGGTCAACAACCCGCGCGATATCTGGATCGAACGGCGAGGCGTGCTCACGCGCCTCGATCTGGAGATCAACCCCGCGATGCTCTCCGGAGCCATTCACTCGCTCGCCTCGTCGGTGGAGAAGAGTGCGAAGGCGGGCACGGACAAGGGCATCCTGAACGCTGGCCACGGCAACCTGCGTATTGCGGCGGTCATGCGGCCGACCGCCATCGACGGCGATGCGCTCGCGATCCGCAAGCACCGTGACCAGAATCTGTCGCTGGACGATTACGTGCGCATGGGCGCATTTTCGCGCGCCCATGCGCGCAATGACGCCGAGATCCAGTTCTTTCCAGAAGACGCTGAAGACGAAGCACTGCGCCTCGCGCTGCGCGACATCGTGCGCGCACGCAAAAACATCCTCGTTGCGGGCGGCACGTCCTCCGGCAAAACCACGCTGCTCAACGCGATCGGTGGCGACATTCCAGACGAGGATCGCGTCGTCACCATCGAAGACACGATGGAACTCAAGCTCACCGTGCCGAACCGGCTGCGACTGCTCTCCAACACCGATACCGGTGTCACGACCCAGATGCTCGTGGCGCTTTGCCTGCGCTTTCGCCCAGACCGGATCGTGGTCGGTGAAGTGCGCGGCGGAGAAGCCTACGACTTCATCCAGGCGCTCAACACGGGCCATGACGGTGGCATGGGATCGGTTCACTCGAGTACCGCACGCGGCGGCCTGCGGCGGCTGGAGAGTCTCGCGATGCTCGGCGTGCCGCCCGGTACGCGTTGGGACATTGCCGATCTGCGCGAAAACATCGCGAACTGTTTCGACTACGTGGTGCATATGAAGCGCACGGGAGAGCTGCGCCACGTCTCCGAAATCCTCGAAGTGCGGGGCGCCGACAACGGGGACTACATCCTCAAACGCGTTTTCTAAACCACTGGAGTGGACCAATCCATGACGAAGCAACTGTTGTCCAACATTCGAGGCGCTGGCGCGCGCGCACGTGCAGCAAGCGGGCGCCTGTTCAGCCGCAGCGAGCTGCGCACCACGGTGATTGCGGCTGGCCTGAGCGCCGTCGCACCGGTCGCGTCGGCCAGCGGCACGGATCTTTCTGACCTCGGCGCTGCGACCGACGTGATCTGTCTGATCTCGAACTACATCAGCGGCCCGTGGCTGTTCTGCGGCGGCATCGTGGTCGCGATTCTCGCGTTCATTGCGATCGCGAACTCGGAAAGCACGCTCGGCAAGGTATTCGGCAGCGTGTTCGTTGGCATCGGGTTTGCCGCCTGTGCAATCCCGATCATGAAGAATCACTTCAAGGTCAGCTATGTCTGTACCTAAATCTGGCCGCAATCGCGCAAAGGTCAGTCGTTCGCTTTCGTTGCCGCGCCAGATCGGTGGTGCGGACCGGATGCTGGCGATGGCCAACGGCTTTGTCACCGCCATGCTGTGCTACGCCTGCGGTTTCGATCTGGTCGTCTCCGCAGCTTTCATTTTTGTGGGAGCGGGCGTGCATTTCTTCCTGAAGTGGATGAGTGCGCGCGATCCGTGGTGGCGGCTGGTCATGCTTGCCTACAACCGCTATCCCGATGTGCATGAGCCGTCGCCGATGCAGAAGGGCACGGCGCGCTTTCGCCGACCCTATGGCTTCGATCAGGATCTTCCATGCTGAAATCCGGGAAACGCCCCCTGCTTGCGCGGCGTCCTGTTCACGAAATTGCACCGTGGGCGACGATGGTTACGCCCCAGCTCGTGCTGGACAAGGATGGTTCGCTGCTGACGTCATTTACATTCGAGGGTATCGATGCCGATACGCCGAACGCGAGCGATTTTCAGGCGGCCCGCAACCATCTCGATAACGCCTGCAAAAATTTCGACCATCGTGTGACGGCATGGTGGCGCCTCTCACACCGTCGCGTGCGCGGCGCCATCGAGGGCGCGTTCGATTCGCCACTCGATGCGCGCCTGGATGAGATCAACCGGAACAAGGTGGGCAGCGGCCGGTATTTCCGCAACACCCATTCGCTGTCGCTCGCGTTCACCGCCGAAACCGGTATCAACAAATTCTTCGACAAGGTGGGCTATCACCTCAAGGTCGGCGGCAAGTCGATGCCGGTGGCGATCTTCGAGGCGATCCGCGACCAGGTGCTCACGCGCAACGCGTTCGCTTTCGATCTCGAACAGATTACCGCCGACATCAAGCGCTTCGAGGGCGTGCTGGATGCCTTCCGGGGCGGGGTGGGGCGGCTCAAGATGAAGCGTCTGGAGTTGCAGGGCGCGCTCGCGTATCTGCACCAGACGGCGAACCCGTCGGTGCCGCCGCGCCGCGTGCGATATCCGGTCACCATGCTCGACACACATCTGACCGAATCGTATGTGACGTACGGCGCGGAGCACCTGCTGTTCGAGTCCGCGCACGGCAAGCGCTTTGCCAAGATCATCGCCGTCAAGGAGTGGCTGGGCTTTCAGGAAGCCGCCCTCGACGTGCTCTGCGACATCGATGCGGAACTGGACATCTGTGTGATGTACCGGTTCCTCAACACAAGCCGCGCCGAGCAGTACATCAAGTCGGCGCGCAAGTTCTACAAGGCCGCGGCGTTCAATCCGTGGGCCATGCTCAAGCAGTACGCAACGAAGGAAGCAGAGCGCAACGACAAGGGGCGCGAGACGCTCGCCGACGAGGCCGAGGATGCACTTTCGCGCCTGACGGCAGAAGGGCAGCAGTACGGCTTCGCCAACATTTCGATCATTGTGTACGGCGACTCAACCGAAGAATGTGATCAGGCCACGTCGGATGTAGTCGGGCGCATCAGCAACGCCGGCTTCGGCGTGGTGCTCGAGGAGCGCAATCTGGGCGCGGCGTGGGCGTCGACCTTGCCCGGGCGCTGGGATGAACAGAAACGTCTGCAGTTCGTCGAGACGATGGCCGTGTCCGATGTTGCTCCCTTGCGGGGTGTGCCGGAAGGGCCGGAAATCAACGAATGGCTCACGCAGCAGTTCGGCCGCAAGACGGGGCCGGTCACAATCCTGCCAACGCGACACCGCACATTGCAGCGCATGGTAATGCACCACCCGAGCGGCCGCGCGCACCTGCTGGTGGTCGGGCCGAACGGCGCGGGCAAGACGATGCTGCTCAACTTTCTGCTCTCGCAGATGGGGCGGCACGATGCACGCCGCATCCGTTTCGACAAGGAGCGCTCAACGCGCATCCCGACCGTTCTGTCAGGTGGCCACTTCATCGACGTGACTGGGCGCTATGAGGCCGCGACGCCCGTCAATCCGCTCTCGCTGCTCGCCGACAGCCGGCATTACGTGTACGTCGCGACGTGGGTCCAGATGGCGATCGAGGACGAGGACTTCCGTTGCTCGCCCCAGCAGGAGCGGGAGATTTTCGAGAAAGTCACGATGCTCGGCGAGGGCTACGGTCGAGAGTTCTGGACGCTGTCGCATTTGACCACGCTCCTTTCCGCTGAATTGCGCGAGCGTCTTCGCATCTGGACGAAGGGCGAGAAAAACGGCCAGTTCTTTGACCACGTCGACGACGCCTTCTCGTTGTCGGAAAACCTGTCGATCGAATGCGGCGACCTGTTCCAGAACCACCCGGAAGCGGCGCTGCTCTTCATGGATTACGCGTTCTATCGCGTTTCGCAATGGCTGGACGGCAAACGCTTCACCGTCATCGAGATCGAAGAGTGCGGGTTCTATTTCATGTATCCGCGCTTTTACGCACGCCTCGAATTGTGGGCCGTGACGATCCGCCGTCTGAACGCGATGCTTGCCCTCGCGACGCAGTCGCTCAAGCAGCTCGAGCGCGTGCCGAACTTTGAAATCCTGAAGGAACAGCTTCAGAACATCGTCTATCTCGCGAATGCCGATGCCCGCAGCAACAAGGCGCTGTATTCGGACATCTTCGGGCTGACCGATACCGTTATCGACATGATTGCAGACGCGGTGCCTAACCGGGATTACCTGTGGTGGACGCCCACGCAAATACGCATGCTCGAAGCGAGCTTCGACAAGGAAACGCTCGCCTGCCTTCGGGCGGACGGTCGTGCACAGAACATCCTCGACAAGCACTACGTCTCGGGCGAGACCCGCTGGCGTGAGAACTACGTCCAGGAAATGTTGACCCTCGAATAACAGGTGAATCTCATGAGAAAGACCGCTCTACGTGCTGCCGTGACGGCGGCGATGCTCCTGTGCGTCTCGACCGCTGCGCGCGCGCAGTGGGTTGTGTTCGACCCTACCAACTTTGCGCAGAACGTCATTACGGCCGCCAAGGCCGTGAAGGGCGAAATCTATCAGGACACGAACATCATCTATCAGTATCAGATGATGGCTAACCAGTTGCTTCAGGCGGTCAATCTGAACCCGACGGCGATGAAGGCGCAATACGATCAGATCACCGGGGACATCTCGAAGATGACCAGCTACGTCAGCACGATGCAGGATCTCTACGGGAATCTGCAGCAGGGCAGCCAGTACATCGGTCACGTGCAGAACCTTATCTCCACCTCAGGCAAGTCGCCGACGCAGTGGCTGTCCGACATGAACTCGCTCTACAAGCAGGGCGATGCGACCGCGACCAAACTGTTCCAGCTTGGTAACGACGTCTCGTCGCACGTGCAGACGGTGGCGCAGCGCCGCGCTGATCTCCAGTCGCAGCTTTCGTTGAGTCCAACGCAGGAAGCCACGGCACAACTGACAACCCACTATCTTGATCTGGTTTCGAGCCAGTTTTCGGACCTGCTCAACATGCAGGCGGCCAAAACGCAGGACGATGCCCAGAAGCAGGTCATCGACAATCAGGCTGCAAAAGATCGTGCAGCGGCTGCCGCTTCTTTCGCCGCTCGCCAGGAAGCTGAGCGCGCGCGCCTCGATACGCTTCAACCACGGTGAGAATCGAATGAAGCAATCAATAGTGAGGCGGCTGCTCATTGCGGTTTTGTCGCTTGTCATCGGGTTCGGGGCGGGAATAGCCCGCGCGGACGACACGCTGGCGGGAGGTCAACAGATCGTGCCTGAAACCGGAACGACGGTAAGCCCCGGCGCTGATGGCAAGGATGCTGGCGGCGTGACTGTCGTGGTCGGAGAAACGGCAAAGGGCGCCAATGCAGCGAACGCCCAACTGGACAAGCTCTTCGACGCCGTCATACCTGCGGCGGTCACATTGAGTCAGAACCTGAAGAGTGAAGCCGACAAGTTCGCAGCGGGGCTCGGTGTGATCACGCTCGTATTGACGTTTTTCCGCTTCGCCGGAACGCGCGATCCAACGTCGGCATGGATTGACGTGTTCGAGGAGCTCGCAGTGCTCGGTATTTTTGCAGCGATATACATGAGCTATCAAACATTCGCACCCGGTTTCTTCGAGTGGTTTCAGAAGCTCGCTACCCTTATTCAGGGAAGCGCCGGCCAGGATCTCAAGTCGACCATGGCCGCGGCGAGCGGCTCAGCCTGGGAAGCCGTTGTTGAAGCTTACTCGGGGGCCAATCCGCTCAAGTACATCGCAATCACGATGTCGATGTTTCCGATGCTGCTTGCGTACGTGCTTTTAATGATCACCTGCATAGTCTTTACCTTCATGAACAACCTCGGACTCATCCAGGCCGCGGTTGGGATCGTGATGGGACAGATAGCCGTTGCCTTGGGCTTCTCCTCGTACACGAGAGGATTTTTCAAGGCATGGCTTGACTACATGATCAGTGCGGGGATGTACTGCGTGGTCTCGGCAATTCTTGCGAAACTTGTTACCGCATCGCTCAACACTGCTATCAAGGCGGCGACTGCCCAGGGACTGAGCTCTAGCTACGGTGCGACTTATGCACTCGATGTCGCCTTTTTTGTATTCCTGCTCTCTTTCGAAATTCCAAAGCTCGCGTCGATGTTTGGTGGCGGCGCAAGCGCATCGGGCAGCATGTTTAAGTCGGCTGCACAAACGGCAGCCAAAGCGGCTGCGTTCTTATGAGCACGTCCGTCTTGCATCAGCCGATTGACGTCGACGGCATGCTACAACTGCACGACCGGCGTGTGGCCCTAATCAGGCAGGCCGCGAACGAGGCCCGCGAAGTTGACTATCACAGCCGCTGGCGCGACGTGCTCGCGCGCTGCGCCGCCTGGTTCTCCAGCGTGCCGTATTCGCCCACCCAATACCGGGAGCCCGGCGGTGCTTTCCGATGCACGGTGGAAACCGCGTTTTACGCAATGCGCCTGGCTGGTGGCCAGAAGTTCGGCACCAACCTGCCTTCAGAGAAGCGCCGGCTCATCGAGCCGCAGTACAACCACGCAGTCTTCCTGGCGGCGGTCTGCTCGGGCCTCGACGAGCCGCATCGGCATTTCGTCGTGGTGCGTGATAGCGACCGGGCCGAATGGAATCCGGCCGGACACGGCGCGCTCGCGACCTGGCTGGCGGGCGCGACCTATCAGCTGCGGCGCCGAGCGACGCCCTTGCCAGTTGAGCGCATGCGTACCGCGTTGCTGGCTCAGTCGCTGATTGGCCAGACTTTGCTCGCGGGCTACGACACCGGCGTGCTGTCGGAACTCTTCGGCGCAATTAATCCGCTCTCCCACGTGCAGGGCACTGAGTCGCTGGTTCACAAGGTTGTTCGACAGGCGGTGGCCGTGGCGGCAGATTTCGACCGCAAGGCGCAGCAGGGCGTCTACGACCCGGTGCCGTATCCGGTGCCGTCAGCCATGCACGTGGCAGCGGCGGTACAACCGGTCGTGACGCCAGCGCCCGCTGCGCCGCCGCCGACGTCACCAGCGTCGCCGGTTGCATCCGCTTCGCCCGCAGTGTCGGCAGCGCCCGTTGTGCCCGTCGCGCCAACGCCTTCCGCAGCCGCTCCCGCGCCACATGTCCAGATGCCCGCCGGGCAGGCAACAACACCCTCAGCCGGTGGGTCGCCATCCGCGAATGCCGCTGAGGCGTCGACATCGAGCCCGCCGCTCGACATCACGGTGCCCACAGCTGGGCCATCGACCGACGCGGCGCTGAATCCAGATGTGAAGGCGGGCAGCGCAGCCGATCCTCAACTGGGCTTGCCCTTCTCGGGCGAGCCGGTTCGGGCGCCCGCAGCCGTCGATCCGGCGGCAATGCGCGCGCCCGCCGCGCGCGTCGATCGTCCCGCACCACCCGCATCGTTCGATGCGGTGCTCGAAGGCCAGCCGAACATGATCCGCGAATTCTTCAAGGCGCTACGCGAGGACGTGAGCGCAGGCAAGGCGAAGGTAGCCTGGACCGACAAGGGACTGGCGCTACCCAAACGGCTCCTCGGCAGCTATGGCGTGGCGAGCGACACGCTCGTTGAACATCTGCGCCGTCGGAGTCTGCTTGTCTCTAATGTGCAGGCTGAAATCGTGCTGGCGCCGCGCGCCGGCGAACTCATCATGGAGCGACCCGAGGCATGAATGCGGCAACGAGTTATATCAATCATTTCCGGCCGATCTACGAGGTCCGCGCATGGGTGCTGTGGTCCATCGCAATGTGTGCGCTGCCAATCTCCGGCATGCCGTACTGGTGGGCTTTTGCACCCGTCGCACTTATCGCAGCACTATGGCGTGGCAGGGCCGTCTGGAAAGCGCTGCGCTTTCGCATGGCCATCTCGACGAAGTGGCTCTCAACCATGCCAGTGGCGCGCCTGCTCGGGGTGCAGAAGAAAATGCGCGAAGACCGCAATTCGATGTATCTGGGCACGGGCTTCGAATGGACGCAGAAGCACTGCCAGATCGCGCACGACATCCTGCGAATGCCGACCACCGATATCCCTGGTTTGCCGAAGTGGCTGGGCAAAACGAAGCGCGGACGCCAGATCGAAAGCGCGATCGAGAATATCTTCGCGCCGAAGGACAGCATTCGCGACCGTGAGCCCCAGGGGGTCTCGTGGATCCACGGGATGGAACCCGCAAAAGCAGCAGTGCCTTTCCATTACAAGGCAATGAATGCGCACACCGCTGTGGGCGGTACAACGGGTGCCGGCAAAACCCGGACATACGAGGTGATCGCGACCCAGGTGATTCATCTGGGCGACGTGCTGATCATGATCGACCCGAAGAACGACAAGGACTGCAAGGCGCGGGTGGAGCGCGAGTGCGCCCGAACCGGGCGCAAGTTCCTGTACTGGAGTCAGGCCAAGCCGCTCGAATCGATCCGCCTCAACCCGCTGGAGAACTGGTCGCAACCGTCTGAGATCGCCGGGCGCATCTCCCAGTTGATGGAAGAGGGGCCGTTCCGCGATTTCGCGTTCCTGTTCATCGACCGGGCGGTGAAGGGCGAACTGTATGTGGGCGACAAGCCGAATCTGCGATCGATCCTCAAATACGCCCAGGCGGGCGTGGGGATCCTGCTCGAGCGCAGTCTGGAGCGGTTCTTCGTCGAGAGCGGGCTGACCAACTGGGAAGAGCTGGTCGCCACCACCATTCAGCAGATCGGTGGCCGCCCGGGTTCCGTCGGCCCGATCGATGCGATGGCGATGCTCTACAACGAGCGCTACGCCCGCCACGATCGGGGGCACGAATCCATCGACGGTTTGATCGCGACGCACATGCACGACCGGGATCACTATACGCGCGTGATCGCGTCAGTGATGCCGCTGCTGCAGATGCTGGCCACCGGCGAGACGGGGCTGATGCTTGCCCCAAAGGTCGAAGACTTCGAAGACGAGCGCGAAATCTGGGATATCGACCGGATCATCAAGCAGAAAGCGGTGCTCTACATGGGCTTCGACTCGCTATCGAACGCCATCGTGCAGAAGGCGATCGCCTCGATGGTGCTGGCCGATGTCGCGGCCGTGTGTGGTGCCATCTACAACTTCTACAAGGAAACGCCCGATGTCGTGCTCATCATCGACGAGGTGGGCGAAGCGATCAACGAGCAGGTCATCCAGATCCTGAACAAGGGGCGCGGAGCCGGCTTCAAGGCGTTTGTTGCGTTCCAGACGCGCGCCGATCTCGAGGCAAAACTCGGAAATGCCGCGAAGATGCTTCAGGTTTTGGGCAATCTGAATAACCAGATCATCCTTAGACTGGAGGACACGGATACGGCGCAATGGTTCTCCGACAAGGTTGGTGAAACGATCATCCGCAATATCCAGATTTCGGGTGGCACGAGCCGGGGCAGCGAAGGACATCTGGGCGAATTTAACGGCAGCATCACACGTTCGCTGCAACAGGAGACCGCGCCGCTGATTCCGACCGCGTTGATCCAGCGATTGCCGAACCTGCAGTACTTCATGCGCATTTCCGGTGGCGCTGTGTATCAGGGCCGTATTCCAATCCTCCAGGGCTAAAACAATTTCAACGCATGAACTCCACCGTGTTCAAGAAAATCATTCGCGAAAACCGGCTCTCGGCGCGCCTCATGCCTGTGTTCACGATCGCGCCCGAGCTCGAACTTGCGTGCTCGCGCGTGGCCGATTTCATCGGCGATCGCTTTTTGGGCGAGAGCGAGCCGCTTGTGCGCGAAATGCTCGAAGACGGCCTGTCGGCCTACAAGCGCGTGCGCAAGTCGGGCGAACCGCATATCGCGTTCATGCAGGGCCTCTTCCAGCGCGCCCATCTGCTCTACGCGCGCCGCTATGTGGCGAAGGATGGACAGAACTTGCACGTCTGGTCGCCTATGTTCGAACCGGTTACCGCCTTCGAAGCCCGATTCGAAAAGGGCACGATTGAGATGGTCAACGAGGCGTGCCCGGAGCGCATTACCCCCAGGACCGCAGCCTTCCAGCTCGCGGCACGCGCGCTCACGGGCGAGGGCTTCCGACTCTACTTCGAGGATTACGATGTCGCTCACAGCTATCGTGATAACGAAACTGTCGGGGCTTGACGAGGCCGATGCGGCCCGTGTGCTCTCGACGGTCCGCGCGCAGGATGACCTGCGCGCGCCGCCGCCGGCAGAGTTCCGTCGTGGCCGCTTCCCACGTGCCTGGGGGCTCGCGGTCGTGATCGCGCGCAACCCGGTGCGCTTCTGGCTCGGCGCGGCGGGGCTCGTCGCTTTCCCGGTCTATCTACTTTTCAGGATAGGGGCGTGGCTACATGGCTAGCAGCAGTCGTTTTGTCCGGCATCTGAAGTGGTGGTTCCTGGTGCTGCCGGTGCTCGTGTGTGTCGGGCTTCCCGTGGTGCCGTATCAGTCGCTCTTCGAGGTCAGCGATGTTGAGTCACAATCGGTGACCCATGTACTCGGAGAGGAACGCGCTGGCGCCGCCGTCGATACGACCAATGCGCTGTTCCACCGCTTCTTCGTTGATACGGGCGCGCTCCAGGCGACCCTGCACTCGGACACGTCCAGCGATCTGGACGACGACGGTATGCGCAGCTTCAGCCAGACCTGGGTGAAACAGTTCTGGATGCTGGTCTACCGGGCGCTTTACCGGGCCGTCGTCATGCACGCGTGGCTGGCAGGACTGGTCGTGCTGTGTCTCGCCGCGTCGGTCGATGGGTCGGTGCGGCGCAAGATCCGGGCGTCGGCCGCAGGCTTCGCCAGTCCGCTGTCGTTCCACCTCGCGGTGCACGCGCTGCTGCTCACGCTGGGTTGTGCCGTCGCGGTGCTGCTGCTGCCCGTACCGCTCGTTGCCCAGTGCTGGACAGCGGTGGCGGTGTTATTACCGCTTTTACTCTGGATCGCCAACTCTTCCAGTTAATTCGATCCGACCGTAGCCGCAAAAAGCCAGAAAGCTCACAGATTTTGTGAGCTTTCTGCGTTTTGGCGTCCACGCGCCTGCAAAGCGACAGGACATCGGAACGCCCCGGGCTGGTCACCTGGAAATCAAAGGGTGAAAGCCGCTGTTTTTGCCCGCGTTTTGCCCCTCCACCCGTCGACGCGCTCGCAACAATAAGGGGATGCCGCGCGCTGGTGCGCGTGCAACTTTTCAGGGGCAACGACATGAGCACCATCCACGAAGAAACGGCAAAGACGGGTAACGATGCTGCACTCTCTGCCGCGGTCAGTGCAGAAGACGCGATCAACGCTGCGTCCAGCTCTGCACCGGCTCACCCGGGCGGGCACCCGCAGGAGCCCGGCGCGATCGACGCGCGACCAGTCACCGACGGCGCCGACGACCATGAGCTTGAAGAAGAACTGCAGCGCATGGAAAAGGACGCGGCGACGCTGCATCGCGAAGGCATGATCAGCGAAAGCGAAGCGGAGGAAAAGCGTGAGCAGGTCGAACGCACGCGTCGCGTCTTTCGCGATCTGCCGCCCGCCGAGCGCGCGGCAATCATCCGCCGTCGTCGCGAGATCGGTCGCCAGCTGCTCGATCGCCAGCTTTCTGGTGCAGCGATCGTGCCTGCCGCAGTGCGCCTGAACCATACCCGCCTGAAGCCGCTGTTCGAGCAGTGGTGGCCGTACCTGAACCGTATGAGCATCAACATGCAGCGCTTCGGGCGCTCAACGTTCGGTGTCGACGACATGGACACCGTCAACGCTTTCTTCGACAAGCAACTGGCGTCGCTCGAATCGTATGTCGGCGAGCAGCTTGAGGTCGCCGAAGGCTTTCGCGGTCGTACCGAACGGGAAATGATGGAGCGCGGAGATCTGGTGTTTAATCCGACCGTCACGAAGCCTTCGCTTGAAATCGAGGTCGAGGCCTACTCGAGGTTCTCGATGCGAATGCTCGCGGTGATTACGCGCTTCGACAAGGTCATGGATCACTTCGACTTTCTGGTCTGGAATGGCGTGCGCGACCAGGGCGACGTGGACGAAGAAGTGAGCCGCTTCCTGCGCAAATTCCATCCGGTGGGCGTGCGTGGTTATATGACCCATCTGCGCCTGATGACCGCGGTTCGAGGCCTGTAAGGATACGCCATGCTCGACGGCCTGAATCCGCAGCAGCTCGAAGTCGCGCAGGCGCTGCGCCATTGTCTCGCTGTCGCGTGTCCGGGCGCGGGCAAGACCAAGACCATCGCTTCGAAGGCGGCCTCATTGCTCTCGCAACCGGGCACCCTTGTCGGCGCGGTCACCTTCAGCAAGGATGCCGCGACCGAATTGCGCGACCGCATCCTCAAACTCGCGGGGCCGCGCGCGAAGCCACGGCTTATCGCCGGAACGTTCCACTCGCTGGGATTTCGCCAGATCCAGAAACCGGGCCGCCGGCGCGACATCGCGTCGGACGGTGATCGCACGGGGCTGCTCATGCGCGCGCTGGCCGAGACGGGGCTGAACTGGAAGGTCGAGGAAGCCATCCCGATCATCGAACAGTTAAAGACCGGGATCACTCACGCGATCGACGGCTCGCCGGAGGCCGTCCTGTACGCGGCCTACGAAGACGCGCTGGCGCGCAACGACAAGATCGATTTCCAGGACATGCTGCGCCTGTCGATTGCGGGCATGGATTCGGGTGATATCGAACCATACGCATTCACCCATCTGCTCGTTGACGAGTTTCAGGATACCGACCCGCTGCAATACCGGTGGGTCGAGCTGCATGCCGCCGCTGGCGCGTGCGTCACGGTGGTGGGCGACGACGACCAGAGCATCTACGGATTTCGTGCGGCCATGGGCTTCCGGGGCATGGAAGGCTTCGCCACGAAGTTCGAGGCGCAGCGCGTCGTGCTGGGGAGCAACTATCGCTGCCGCTCCGAAATCCTTTCGGCGGCTGACCGGCTGATCCAGCACAACACCGATCGCATCGCCAAGGTGCTGCATGCTGAGAAAGGCCTGGGTGGCACGATCCTCGCGCGCCGGTTCAACGACGAGTACGACGATGCGGCCGCCGCCGTCGAAGCGCTGCAACCCCGGCTGCGGGCAAACCAGTCGTGTGCGATCCTGGCGCGAACGAACCGCGTGCTCGACGCGATCGAATCGGTGTGCCGCTCCCATGGCGTGAAGTACTACCGGGCCTCCGGGCGCTCAGTGCTGGATCAACCTGAAGGCGCGCTCATGTGCAATCTGTTGCAGATCGTGCAACGAGTGAAGCTGAACGGTCTGGATGCGGTTCTTGGATACGCGGGCATGAGCACGCGCGATCTGACCGCTCTGCACAATTCCATGGGCGCGACGCTCGTACAGAAGCAGAAAAAAGACCTGGTCGCGCTCGGGCTCAATGAGGACACCGCCACGGCCTATCGCGGATTCATGAAGCGACTGGCCGAATGGCAATCGCTATGCGAGCGTGAGTTTTACTCTCTCGCGCTCGAGGGCGTTCGGGAATGGATGATGACCTATGTGCGCAAGGAAGCGGCGGAGCGCGCCATCCAGGGCACGTACGACGTCATCATGCGCCTGAGCGGGACATTCAGCGAGCGCATCGAGTTTCTGAAGCGAGCGAACAACGAACCCGCGCCCGATGCGCTGGTGCTGACCACCATGCATAGCTCGAAAGGACTGGAGTGGGACCACGTGTGGATCACGCGCTCCGAGGAAAACATCGTGCCCGACCTGAAAAGCACGGAGTCCGAAGAGCGGCGCCTCTTCTATGTGGCGATGACGCGCGCCCGCGAAACGCTGACGATCACCTCGATTCGCAAGAACCCGCCCACACGGTTCATCCATGAATCGCAGGTGCCCGAAGTTTGATTTTTTGAACCGATCTGGAGATGGATGAATGAGTTCCTGGTATTACGACGCGAAGACGGGCCGACATACGAGCGATAGCAGCCCGACGGTGTTGGTCGGTGTGTCCTGCCTGGTTGGGCTCACGCTGTACAAGACGTGTGGGGCCAGGGTTGCGCTCACTTTCGCGATCGTGACAACGGCGATGGTCGCTGGCGGATGGGTTTCGCGCCGACGACTCGCCTGGCTTGCCGGGCGGCTCAACACAGGGGGCAAAGCGTGACGAACAATACGACGCCGGCCGGGATGCCGGAATGGTTCGCGACGTGGTTCGCAGCGAAGTTCGACCTCCCTGTTCCTGATGGACTGGCTCAATATCTCACCAGCCATCCGAATGGCCTGTGGTCGCAGGCGGGGTCGCTCTGGAAAGCGGAAGCGATCATTGACGCGACGGAAGAGCGCGACCTGCAGGAAAAGGGCGTCTGCATGATTGGCGAGACGGCATTCGAGGGCATTTTTCTGTTGCGTGCGCGCGATGGGCGCGTGTTCGCGGTCGATAAGCACGACTACAGCGAAGTGGACGCCTGGTTCAGTGACCTCGAATCCTGCCTCTGTCTGATGGACTTCGAAGAAGCGCCGCCCAGCGCAGGTTGATGGATTGAAACGAACCTGATCGGCACGATGCCAAAAAATTGCGTGCGGCGTCTGAAGCTGCTCGCGAAATGAAACGGGCCGCTTTTGCGGCCCGCCTGCTTCGAAATCCAATCACTGCACGAAGCCGTTAGAAACTACGGGCCAGCGTTTCAGTGCACAAGGCGCGACATTTGAGCTGGCTATTTCTTTTCCGGGTTCCATGCCGGCCAGCGCAACGCCTTGAGCGCATGGCGTTCAATCGCGAGACCAAGCGGAAGAGTGCCGACAAAGGCCGATAGTACGCCCACGCCGTACATTCCCGCCATCACGTAATGCCGCGCCATCAGCTTGGGGATAAGCTCGTCGAGGCCCATGAGTGCAGCGCTGAGGTACGCAATGACCACCGCCGCCATGGCGACCAGCTTGATCGCCGCGCGCACAAGCCATTCGCCAAGCTTCATGTTGCCGATCCCGCTGCGCGTGTAATCTGTTGCACGTTCGACGGCTCCGGCGCAGACGAAGGCTCATTCTCGATCGTCAGTTCGCGCGCCACACGTTTGAGCTGACCTTCGAGCGACGCGGACGGACCCAGCCGGATCGTGCCGCAATAGAAAATATTGCCTTTCACGCGGCCGTTAATCTCAAGCGAGCCGCGCGCGTGGACGTCGCCTTCGACCACGCCGTCAATACGCACATGCTCGCCTTCGACCTGGCCTTTCACGAGCCCGCCCGGCCCGACATGCAGCAATCCCTCATTCGAGATGAGATTGCCGTCCACGATGCCGAACAGGCTGACCCCGTGGTCCAGGATGAGATTGCCCTCGATCGCCGAGCCCGGCGCGAGAAGTGTCACGTTGAGAGTGGCTTTCATGGTCTACTCAAAAAAGTTGGACGTCGCCGCCGTGTGGGGCGGCGCCAGGCGTCTGCACGGACGGGGCTTTCGGATCAGCGGTCGGGGCAGGTTGCCGTGCTACTGGCGCGCGGTGGCGAATAGCGTGCCGCGTTGAGGCAGCCGATGCCAGCTGATCCGGGGCAGCCGGTTCCGGGGCTTTTGCAGCGGCTGGGGACGCTTTCACCGTTGCCGCTGGTGCTGCTGTCGCTGCGGCCGCAGGCGGCGCAATATGCATGGGCGCGACCGTTGGTGCGCTAGCCTGTGCAAGCCGTTCGAGAACGTGTTGACGAACCGGCGAGGCAATCGCCCTTTGTTCGTCAGTCGCCGCGTCCGGGCGAACAGTGTTCTGTGGCGAAGCTAAAGGCGCCGGACGCAGTAGCGCAGAAGGGTCAACCGACGCCAATGCGCCGGTGGCGCGCGCGGGCGTGCCGAGATCCTGTGAAGTCAGTGGCCGGGCCGCATCGTCCGGCGAAGCGTCCTGTCCGTCTTCGGGCGCGTTACCGATTTGCGGCGACGGCTTGTCCGACGCATGCTGGCTCGACGCCGGCTGGATGGGCGCGGCGTGATCGTGATGGACAGTCGCCCACAGCCGGGCGGCGCCCATACCGATAGCCGCCGACAGCGCGGTGCCGCCGACGATCATCAGTGCGCCACGGCCCAGCGATCCACGGGCTTTCCACACGCGACGCAGCGGTGACGCACCGGACGTTTTGACGTTCGGATCGTGCGCCAGCAGCAGGGGAGCGGGGCGCGCACGCAGCTGCGCTTCCAGATCGATGACAACAGGCTCGCGCGCATATCGGGCGTGCAACGCCTGAATCTCGCGAAGATCAATTTGCATGCAATGTCCTCCTCGTGGGTCTACAGACGAGCGTATCCAGCCAGTGACAAAGTCAAGCTGGCGAAAAGATGGCAAGGCTCAGGGGCGGTCAGCTTTCGCGGCGTGTACCGTCGAACTCGTATTCGTCGTTGTCGGGCCTGCACACCTGGACGATGTGCTTGATCTTCTTCTCGGCGTTGGCCAGCATGGCCGCGCAGCGCTCTGGCATAAGCTTGTGCTCGTTGCGGGCCTCCAGCGTGCGCTTGTAGAGCCGCTCGTAGAGCGACAGACACCGTACCAGTTGGCCTGCCAGCGGTCGTTTGACGTCGAGCATGATGGTCTCGGACGGCCATGGGAGATGGCGCGCGCCATGCTGCTCAACCCACGGCACAGCTTTCGTGAGCCATCCCGAGGTCTCACGAAGGGCCACGTCGAGTGCGCGCAGTTTGCCGCCACGTGCAACGGAGATCTTGGCCGCGCAGAAGTTGTAGTCCGATCGCACGAAATCCCGCGTGAACTGCGTGCTGTAGCGCAGTTCCGTTAGCCGGTCGGAGTCCGGAATGATCTTCGCGTAGCGGTCGTCGCTCGTCAGGCGCTCGATCGGCTTCAGGCCCGTGCCGGACGGCACGGCAGCAAGGGGAGCGGATGGACTGGGCGTCCCCGCGGGCACCGTCTCGCCGGTTGGTCCATCCGGCGGCGGCGCCGCTTCAAATACAGCGGCCATGGTGTTTTCTTTGGGGGTTCTCTCTCATGGCATTGTGTTCCCGATTCATCAGACCAGATCGGGCAAAAGATGCACGATATAGGCCATCATTCCGTCCGCCGCGTCGGCCGTTTTCGCTGATACTGACTTCATTGCTCGCGTCCCTGACGCATCGACCTCGACTCCGTAGCCCGGAGTCCATCTTCTGTCTCCAGTCGTGCCCTTGCGGCATGCTCCGACCGCCTGGCCCCGGTGTGGAATCTTTCTTGTGCTGATCTGGCTCGCCCCCGGATCCCCTTCCGTCAGTGGTAATACTCGTCGCCGGCCGCATGCATTTGCGCCGTGACATCGTTCGAGCCCGGGTTTCGGGTGTTCTCTCTCCAGGCCCCTCCTGGGTAGAACGATCGAAGTGCACTGACCCGTGATCCTGCGGCGAAAACTCCATGTTTTCGGAAAAGGGCTATCTGCGCGACGTGATCATGTCGCGCCGGGAACGACTTTACGTTCCCTGTTATGAGCCTCTGGCTCCCTGTGCGCCACGTCCCCGAAAGGGACGTGGCGTATGGGTCATCCACCTCCGAATCCACAAACGCGTTCCTCTTGCCAGGGGAGCGCGTTTTTTTTCGTCCTTTGTTTCTTCATTTCCTGCCCGGAGGCGCTTGCATGCTCCTGACCAACAGCCTTGACCAGCGCATCGCCGACACGATCAGCCACACGATCGACGACGAACGCAAGTCCGCCGACACCACCTCCGCCATCTGGCGTGAGCGCTGCGAGTCGGCCCAGATCGCGATGCTCGCTGACAGCGAGCGCCGCGTTGTTCTTTCACATATCGCCACACGCCGCGGAGAGGCGGCAGCATCGGATCTGGAGCGTTCGGCCAGCCAGATGCGTACTTCGGCGATCTTTATTCTTGCGAGGAAACCATCGTGAATGCAGTGATCAGCATGCACGGCAACGCCGTGCGCAGCATCGTGGAGGAACGGGCGCCACGCCCGCCGGTGATTGGTCGCATCCGCCCCGGGATCAAGGTGCTCACCTCAACCGCGCGCAAGAACGAACGCGCCGTGAAGCTCTACGACGAACTGCTCGCCGCCGGCGAATCGTTCGAGAAAATCGGCGAGGAAATCGAGCGACGTTGCAGTCTCAAAAACGCGCTTGCACCCCGCAACGTGCCATATTTCACGTGCCGTCGCTCGGACTTCACCAACCCTGACATTGCCGACGAAATCCTTCGTCGCTATGGCGAGGATCGCGGAGATGGCCTGAAGCTGTATCGCTTCCCGGTCACGTTCGCCTTCAACGACTGGATGGCGAACATCCCGAACGAGATGGCGACCTGGGGCACAAACGGCCGCAAGTTCTTCTCGGAATATGGCCCGGACGGTACGCGCTTCTGCAAGCTGTACGCGAAGCCCGAACGTGATCCGCGCGCACAACGTGCCCAGCGCAATTTTGGGCCGCGCAAGAGCATCCTGCGCAACGACGAGTCCGTTCCCGATGGCGTGTGCAATCCGGAGGCCTGCCCGCAGTATCAGTCGCGCCAGTGCAACCTTTCGGCACGCTTCATCTTCGCGATTCCGGAAATCAAGGGCCTGGGGCTGACTGAGTTACCGACCAACTCGATCTACGTGCTTCAGAAAGCGTACTCCGCGATGCAGACCGTCGCGCTCGCGCGCGGCCAGCTCACCGGCACGCGCTTCTGGATGTCGAAGCGCGAGTTCGAGATCACGCGCATCAACGAGCAGGGCGAGGCTGTACGTCAGAGCCAGATGCTTACGGTGCTCGATGCGGATATCGACATGAGCGCGCTGCTCGATGGCGCCGAAGACCATCCTCCCGCGCTCGCGGCGGCAGGTGAAGCCGCGATGCTGCTGGAAGGACTCGGCGGTGGGGCGACGGGATCGGTGCACGTACTGCATCCAGTTGGGGACGAACCCATGCCAGCGGACGCCCCGAGCGTCGCAATTGGCGCGGATCATCAGGCGGATTCCGCGCCCGTCGAGAC
This sequence comes from Paraburkholderia sp. J69-1, assembly GCF_905220255.1. NCBI lineage: Bacteria > Pseudomonadati > Pseudomonadota > Betaproteobacteria > Burkholderiales > Burkholderiaceae > Paraburkholderia > Paraburkholderia sp. J69-1. Next base: position 112,377 of record NZ_CAJMZG010000026.1, read on the forward strand.
GCTGGAAGAGAAGCGCGATCGCATGTCGGATCTGCTTCAACGCCATGGGCTAAACGCAGAGACGCGGCAGCGCCAGTTCCGGGTCTTCGCGCAAGCGAAGTACGGTCGGGGCTGGACAAAACGCGTCAACGACGTCGACAGCATGAACATCATGCTCGCGGCCGCGCTGGATGATCCTGCTCCATTGGAGCGCGACATCGAGGCGGCAGTGCGTGAGGCTATGTTCGAGTAACCCAGAGCCGACCCCAGACGGGGTCGGCGTCTCTCTTCCAGAGCGTACCGAGAGTCTTTCAGCAAGCAGACTTGCTAAAGCACTTTCGACCGCGCACTGCGCATCGAAATCCGTCCGCCATCCGGCGGCCCATCCACCTTGATAAGGGAGTCGTCCGATGCACAGGATCGGCAACTACACCGCAATTTTTGGCGCGGGCGACCCGACGGTACTCTTGGAAGCGAGTACCTGGAATCGCATCTGGGGCGTCGGGCTGGACGCCCTAACCCGGATATCGCTGATCCGTCGCACTGGCGGGGGCAGAACCTGCTTGGCAAGACGCTGATGCGGATGCGCGACGCGCTCGATTCGCAACATCACTTTTAGAACCGCTTCCTGCGGATCCACTCATTGAGGCTGCCATATGGCGGCCATTTTTCGTTTACGGAGGTGCATCTTGGAGATTGCCCATTTTTCTGACCTGCATTACTCACCTGAGCGCCTGGACGAAGCGGATCGCTGCTTCGGCTTCGCTGTCGGTGATGCGATCGCGCGCGGTGCGCGCGTAGCCATCGTTTCGGGAGATTCGACCGACCACCGGCTCGATGCGCATTCTCCTGCGCTTGGCGCGCTCGCACGCCAGATTCACCGGCTCGCCGCGGCCATGCCAGTCATCATGCTGCAGGGGACGTTTTCGCACGAACCGCCCGGCACGCTCGACATCTTCGGCTTGCTGGGTTCGGTCAACCCTGTCTTCATCGCAAATCGCATCCAGCAGGTCGCGTATACACAGGGCCGCTTCGTCGCGTCGAACGGCGCGGTCTTTAACGAGGACGAATTCGCAGACGTCGTTGCGACGCAACCTGAAGCGGTATTCACCTGTCTGCCGACGATCAACAAGGGGCAGTTCGCGGCGAGCGTTGGCGCGCTTGCGGCGGCGACGGATCTTGGCGACGTGCTCGCGATGTATCTGGCGGCGTCCGGCAACGTGAATGCGCGACTGCGTGATGCGGGTATCCCGACCGTAGGAATTTCTCACGGCACCGTCGTGGGTTGCGAGACCGAACACGGCGTCACGATGGCGGGATTCGATCATGAGTTCTCGCTCTCGGCATTGTTCGACGCGCAGTGTTCGGCGTTTCTGCTCGGGCACATCCATAAACACCAGTCGTGGGAGCGGGCCGGGCAACTGATCGCCTATCCAGGGTCGATCGGCCGCTTTCACTACGGTGAGCAGGGCGACAAAGGTTACCTGTTATGGGATGTGGAGACCCATTCAGCGAAAGCCGAACTCGTGCCCACGCCGGCGCGTCGCATGCTCTGCATCGACTTCGATGGTCCGCCCGATATGGACCGGCTCGCGAACTTCGCGGCAGAGTCCGGCGACGCGTTCGTGCGTGTTCGCTGGCAGGTCGATGAGGAGCATCGGCAGTCGGTGGATCGTGCCGCGATCGAAGCGATGTTTGCACACGCCCCCGGCGTGAAGATCGAGCCGCGCATCCTGCCGGTTGTGCGTAGCCGCGCCGAGGGCATCAGCCTGGAAACATCGGTCGATGCGAAGCTCGGGCGCTGGTGCGAGCTGACGGACGTAGAGGCCCCACCGCTGCTCGAGCGCCTTCAACTGCTCGAAGCGGGCGACGCCAACTCGATCGCACAAACCATCCTCGCTGGACTGGATGGGGTGTCGATTGGGGCACCCTCGGCCGCGCCGCTCGTGCTCGTCGACAACTCCGCTCTGGATGTTGCTATCGAGACGCTGGAGCCGAGGCGCGCGCAGCCAACTGACGCTTCAGGCGTCGACTGGCTGGAAGGCGATCTGTTCGCGGCGTGAGTCTGGTTGACTCAATCACGCCGCCATCACGCGAGCGGGGCCCGTACGGCCCGCTCGCTCGTGGACATTGCCGTGTCCCGAAAGGGCATTCTGGAACCCAACAGAGTGCCCTGCCGGAACAAGGTTCACCCCGCGCCCCTCGCGCATCGATCGCAGCACCGCTGCATCCATTCTCTTTTTCACCCTGACGGGGAGCGATCTCCCGAAGGGGGCGCACTCCGTCGTCTTTCTCTGGAGTGTGCCCATGTTTGGTCTTTATCCCGCTGGCCCTGACTGGGTCCAGCATTTCAATGCAAAAACGCCCGTGCGCGAAATCCAGCAGCTTCTCGTGAAGCATGCAGGTTTCACCGCGGCGCTATTCCATCAACCCTACGGTCCCGCGCGCGGAGCCGTGCTCGCAGTCCGTCACGGTTTCGTCGTGATGGTGCATGAAGAACACGCCGCCGAGCCCGAGCTCGTCGTGGCGCCCGACGTTGAGATGACGAATCTGCTCTGGTCGCACAGCAACGCTTATGCGAGCCAGTGGTCGGCGCGCGAGTTGAAGGCGCTTAGTGGGTGCGACAGCTGGGAGCAGTTGCTCAAGGTCGCGGGTACGCGTTTTCGCGCGGCCTGCACGGCGCTCGAACGGGCCATCGATGGTTCGATCGTACCCGCTGAAGTCATTGCGGAAACTGCGGTGCAGACTGCCGTCGCACCGGCTGATCCCGTCATGTCCTCGTCGTTTCCCGATGACGATGATGTGCAGTGGCTGCCGTCCGACTACCTGCACGACGTGCCGCTGCAGGAGGGCTTCCCATGCGACCGCTGATCCTTACCCTCGAAGGCTTTCATGGCGTTCGAGACGGGATGAAGCGCGAGAGCGTCACGCTCGATCTCGAATCGTTGCCCGCCGGCCTGATTGCGCTTACCGGACCCAACGGCGCGGGGAAATCCACGCTTATGGACAACTTGCATCCGTTCCGGATCATGCCTTCGCACTCAGCCAAGCTGTCGGTCGACGCATTCTCGTACTGGGATCACCTCTGCGCGCCACAGGCGCAGAAGATCCTCGAATGGGAGCACGCCAACGTGCGTTATCGCTCGACGTTCGCGTTCCGCAAACCAGGAAAGACCGGCAAGGCTGAGTACTTCCTTGCGTGGCGCGACCAGGCCGGCCTCTGGCAGCCGTTTTCGGCCCCGGACGGAACGAAATCGGATGGCAAAGCGGAAACGTACGATCGTTGCGTCGAGTCGGTATGTGGCTCACTGGAATCGTTCTTCACGAGCGTATTCTCAGCGCAAAACCGGCGGCCGCTCGCGTCGTACAACACCGGTGAGATCAAGTCGCTGCTGGCGGAGCTGCTGCACATCGACCATCTTCGCGCTCGTTCGGCGAAAGCTGCCGAGGTTGCAAAACTGCTTGGCGTGAATCTCGATGGCATCCAGCGCGAACTGGCGGCCTTGAGTCAGAAACGCGAAGCACTGGCGCTTGCGCAGCGGGCGATCGCCGCGGACATCGAAGCGATCGCGGTTGCGAAGCGTGAGCGCGAGGGTCATCAAGCCGAAGTGCAAACGCTCACGCAACAGCGCGCCACGCTGGCTGCGAAGCAGGCTGAATCGGCAACGACCGAGGCGCGCCTGCGGGAACTCGAGAAGCAGCGCGACGAGGTCAACACGTCGCTCTCGCGCGTTGCTGCGCAGGCCGACGAGCTCGTGCGGCGATTTAATGAGCGTCGCGCGGCGCTTGTGAAAAGCATCGCTACTCACGACGCCACGCTGTTGCAACGCGCGAAGATCGAAGGCGCGCAGGTGCAGTGCGATCAGGCTCAACTGGCTATCGGCCGGGAAGAGGCGCGTGTCACCGCGCTCCAGGCCGAGATCGCAGAGCTTGAGCCGAAGCAGTCGGCACTGACCCAGACGCAGGCGCAGCTGGAGAGCGTGCAATCGCAGGGGCAGTCGCAGGCGGCTTTGCTGACGACGTTGCAACAGCAGGCTGCGGTGATCGATCAGGTTCCGTGTGCGGGCCACGCCATGCACTCGACGTGTCCCTTGCTGGCGCAGGCGCGCGATGCGTCCGCGAAAGCGGGCGAGCAACGTATTTCCATCGAGAAGCTTCGCGCGAGTTATCGCGAGCGCAAGGCTCTTGTGGAACGGCTCATGCCGGCCGCTGCTGCTCTGGTCGCAAAGCGTGAAGCACTGCGCGCTGCGAACACCGCACTGGCGAAAGCACGGGGCGATCTTCAGGTTGCCACCGCGCTCGCTGCGCGCAGGCCACTTCTCGAAGCGGCGGCAACCGGTCTGTCCGAAGCCCGGGCAGAACTGGCCAGCACCGATGCCCAGCTCGCGCAGGTTGGCGAGCATCGGGCGGCGGAGACCACGCGCCTGCAGGCTGCACTGCGGGATATCGCTGCCGAAGCCGCCCGGCTCGCGGCACACGATGTCACGGCCGCTATCGTTGCTCTCGATCGCAAGATCGTCGCAAACCGGGAGGCCAGCGCGGCTCTCGATGCACGTATCGAAGCGCTTATCCGGCAGCAGGCAACGCGCGAAACACAGTGCGAAACCCTGAAGTCGGAACTCGACGGCTTTGACGCAACGCGCTCGCGCGCCGAGCGTCTGTCCGACGAGATCGCGCACTGGAAGCTGCTTGCAAAGGGCTTGGGCAACGATGGCCTCGTTGCATTGACCATCGACGATGCAGGCCCAGCGCTCACGCAGACGGTCAATGATCTGCTGCTTGCGTGCTACGGCCCGCGTTTCACCGTCGAGATTCGCACGCAGCGAGCGATCGCCAGCGGCGATCTGCGCGAAGGCTTCGAAATCCTTGTCCATGACGCAGACAACGACAGCACCAAGGCCGTATCGGTGATGTCGGGTGGGCAGAAGGTCTGGATCAACGAGTGCCTCACACGGGGCATCGCTCTCTATCTCGCGCGCAATGCGGGAGAGCCGTACGAGACGCTGTTCAGCGACGAATCGGACGGCCCGCTAGATCCTGCACGCAAGGTGCAGTTCATGAAGATGAAGCGCGAGGTTCTCCGTCAGGGGGGCTACATGCGCGAATTCTTCATCTCGCAGACAACGGACCTCGTTCTCGAGGCGGACGCCGTCATCGACGTCGAGGCAATGGCTGCGTGAATTTTCTTTTAACCCTTGTGGGGAGCGATTCCCAGCAAGGGGCGCTCCTCGTCTTCAATCCCGAGGAGCAACCATGTTTAACAAGCAATACTTTGCAGTTCTGTCCAACACGATGTCCGTGCGTGCAGCCTCCCCGCGTGGCGGCCGCGAACACGTCTACACCCTGAATGGCTCGCGCCTGCGCGATGTCCTCGTTGACGGTCAATGGATCACGGTTTCCGTGACCGACCCGGCAGCGCCGCGTCTCGCGGCCTGATCTCATTGCGCCGCCCCACCCGGGGCGGTACCTCTTTCCCGTTATTTCCTTCTGGAATCCATCTCATGATGAACTTTTTCATGCTGCTCGTTGCAGCGGCCGGCACCTCGTCGCTCGGCGCGTGCTCCCAGATCGCCATGCAGCCGCAGGTCCAACGCCCGCTGATCGTCATCCACTCGCCGAAGGGCGAGCAGGGCGACTTCCGCCTTTGTGACGACGGCCGCGTGATCGTCTTTCCGGTGAACCATCCGAAGTCGTGCAGCTGACGCGGGTGATCGCACCAACGTAACGAAGGCCCTGTCTCCCACCCGGAGCAGGGCCTTCGCTCTTTATATGAGGAGATGCCATGCGACGTCAGATCGTCGCCACCGCACACACGACGCGGACGGCGACGCAGGCGTGCCGGGCATCTCCTGGTTTGGCCGTTCCCAGCTAGGACGGCCAGACTGAATCCCAGGATATCGTCATGACCTACACATGCAGTGATTTTTCGATGGACATCGCCCGGTGCCTCATTGACGCCGCGGTCGTGGAAGCCGACGCATACGCGGACGCCGACATCGGCGCCCAGGCGGATCTCGCCATCGCGGGCATCATTGACGCGGGCCGCTCGGCGCGCGCAGCACGGTTCGTCTCGCTCGTGTTGAAATCATCACTGGCAACCGACACCGGGACGCTTGCCGACTCGCTGCGGCTGGCGGATGCGATCGCAAAAGATGCAACGCTTGTGCTTGCGCCCACGCGCGCTTCCTTCGCGGCGTTCATCGCTACGTTGCCGGGAGGGGCCGACTGGTCACGTTACCTCACTGTCCATAGGGGTTAGGATACGCGGATGTCACATCCCAACGTTACCGAAAATGCGCGCGTACCTGACGTGCAAGGGCGGGCCGGCGCCGATCCGAGGTGCTGGCGGCCGGACTTTGCGCTGATTCGCGGCAAGGTGTACGTCGCAATCGCCGACCAGATTGAACTGGCAATCGCCTCGGGGATCTTCCGCTCCGGTGACCTGCTTCCGACCCAGCGTGACGTCGCGGATGACCTGGGTTTTCACCTCAACACCGTGAATGCAGCATTCCGTGAAGCTGCGCGGCGCGGGCTTATCCAGAGCCGTACGCGCCGCGGTTCGGTCGTCGCTGCGTCATAACGCGCCTCGTCAATCGACATTTTTTGCAAGCGAACCCGCTCCACCGTTGGTGGTAGCGGTTTTTTTTTGAGGAATTCAGTCGAAAGCTATACAAAAACCATGACCTTTTGCTCGAATCGGCGCAGCAAAACGTCCGAAAATTATGAAGATCGTTGCCGCGCCAGTTGCCATCGAGTCAGAGGCCTGTGGGTTTTTCCGAGGAAACCCCATGCACCGGGGTTGTTGGCCAAGTTGCCTCCTTTAGCGCAAGCGCTCTCGTAACACGCCGAAGTAAGCGCACAAATCGGCTCAATTAACTGCCTCGACCGACGATATCATGGTGATACGCTATTCAATGGCTTTCCCTCAAGTCAATGCGTATCATCATGCTACTAACGTACTGTGAGATTAGAGGCAGTCAGTGAAGCCAGAACACTTCAAGGAAATACAAGCGGATTTGGGATGGACGCATGCCCAAACCGCCGCAGCGCTCGGCTTGTCGGAGGTGAGCGTAAAACGCATTGCGACCGGCGCTCAGGTCATTACCGACCAGACTGCGAGGATGCTTGTTGGGCTTCTTTTGGTTCATCGGGAAGGCTTGACGAAGAAGTACGACAAGCTTCTTGGAAGGTATCATGGTGATACTAAAATAGAAGCTGACTCGAGCATCAAAAAAACATCGGAAAACGGCGGGGGCCTGATACGGAGGTGATTTTATGAACACGACCGATGTGAAGGATGATCCGGAAGAAGAAAGATTGCGGCAATCGCTGTTCCCCGATCTGACTATCGCTCAGTTTCGGGATCTGTTGCGGCGACAACGGCTGCACTTTTCTCACTTGCCTGAGCAAGAGCAGCAACGCATCCGCGCTCTGATCGAGCGACTGGTAAAGAAGTAGGAAAACGGGGAAGAAAGAAGGAAGGTAAGTTCTGCGCAGAGTTGGCGCAGAGAGTTCGCGGCGATTAAACAGTCTACAAGTTGGTCGAACTTCACTCGGGGCGTTGGGCCGGAATTTGGAGTGAGTGCTTTGACAGCGAAGAACATGCTAAGCGGATTCTACTCAGGGATGATTTTTTGATGACAAGAATCCCGACCATCCCACACGCAGCGAAGCGTTGAAGTGGATCGCCACGCGACTTGAACAAATGGCCGAAGAAGACCCGGCGAACGCGATTCAGTATTCTCAGCACGCCGAGGCCGCGCGCCTAGACGCCCTGCGGGGTGACTGACACAACGGAAAACGGAAAAGCGCGAATCATCGGAACCGAACGCGTTGAGAGCGCGCAGAAGGAGAATCATGAGCAACCTCGTAGCCATCGGCAATAAATGCAGTGAACGACTCGATGAAGTCATTGAACTGGTAGAAGAAATGAAGTCCATTCTTGCGGACGGTGAGCCAGATGCGCCCCAGGCTTTCATGGAGGCAGCGTTCGACGTTCAGGACCGCATCAACCGTGTCCTCCAGTTGGCACTCGTTCCGGTGCTGAATCTCGCCAAGGCTAACGCAGTCAAATAATCAGTGCAGCATCTAGGAAAGCGTCCGGCGTACGAGCGCCCCGCAAGCCGACCGGATGTCGGCGAAATGACCATCGGGAGTAGAAGTTATGTTCGTCGCGATTCGGCAGCGCAACCAGCGCGTGCTGGCGTTTCTTGCGGTGTTGCTGTTCGTGGGGGCGCTTCAGGCATGGGCGGCCGGCAACTGGCCTCATGACATTGCTTGGCACAAGGTCGTCTCGTTCTCGGTGGATTGACTCGAAAAACGAGGGAAAGTGATATGAGTAAATCGAACGCATTGGCCGCTGGTATCTCGGCTGTAGGGCATGGGGTTACTGCCATGACCCAAGCCAGCATGCACCCATTTTCGCTGGTAGCCATCGGCTTGATGCTCGGCGCAATCGCGGTGGCTGTGTTGGCGCTGCGGTGCTGTTCGTCGCTGGCTCGTCTGCTAACGATGCTGTCTTCGAATCGATCTTCAATGCGCTGTCCGAGTGCGTCATCCTCGGCATGCGACTTCCGCTGTGCTTGCTCATCATCGGCGTTGCATTGCTTGTCATCGGTGCAGGATTGAGGCAGAGCCAACGCAGTAAGGCACGTAAAAGCTAACAACGGAAAACAGGAAAAGCACCAGATGAAAAAAATCGTTTTGATGGTCGCTCTGGCGAGTGCAGCATCGTTCGTGCAAGAGGTGCAGGCGGAGACTATCGCGCAACGTACCCAGAAAGCAGAGGCTATTCGCATGCACGAGGCCGAAGAGTTCGGCGCGACTCTCGCCGGGTTTGCGCTGCCGCTCGATCATGCTGAGGCAAGCGTTCTGGTCTCGCGCAAGCCGGGTGAGAACTACGGATGTTCAATCTATCTGTCTGATGGCAAAGGGGCCGCTGCTGCATATGACTCGAACCCGTCGCGGGCATGCTATCGGGCAGTTGAATTTCTGCGGCGCGGTGACGGCGTAGTTGCCAAGCCGTAACACAGAAAACAGCATTCCTCAATTCCGAGTAAATCTACGTCATGTCGTCTATGCCGAAGTTGTGGTGGATGCTAGTTCCGCGACAGCCGCGCGCCGTCTGGTAAGCGAAGACGCGGCAGCGTCTCGTACAATCCGATTCGATTAGCAGCGATACCGTTTCTGTATCGTCGGTCGAAGTTGAGCTTCCGCCTGCTGAAAAGCGGCTACGGCGGCTTGCGACGCAGATTGCTAAGGATCGATGCGATCCTCGCTGATCTACACGCACAACGAAATCCTGACCCGGATAGATTGAAGGTTTTGCGCCAACAGAGAAGCGATTTGGAATACGCAATCACCATTGTCAGGGGCAACGTCAAAAACTAGTAAAACGAATGGCTGCGAAGCGTAAAACTTTGACCGATGCGCGCTCAAACAATGATTGGTGCAGGGGCTACTACTGCGCTGTGTCGGCCCTGTTCCGAGAAGAAGGAGTTGTGACGCCTTCGGTACGAAGTCCGTTCGAACAGGGCGGCGGCGCTCAAAATGCCGATCCAGAATATGTAGCGCTGTTCCGCGAACATGGTCTGCTCGCGTAAGAAATCAATGGAAAAAGAGGGAAAGCATGGGACAAGCAAGACAACGAGGATCGCGGGACCAGCGAATAGCGCAAGCCAACCAGCGTGTCAACGATTCGCCGCGAATGACTGATCCGACCGACACGCTCAGAGCATTCCAAGACGCCTTCCGCGACGGCTTGCTGGTACCAGAGAGATGTGAGCTGGACCGCGACCTATTTGTCCATTTGGATCATCCCGAAGGTGAGCCTCGCTTCACCTACGTGCGCCTCGAAGGCGAGACGGTCACGTCGCTTGGTGTCTTTGTCGTTGTCGAGCCGATCGAGGGCGTTCCGTGCTTCCATCTAGGCTATGCGGTGCCTCCCGCATATAGGGGGCAAGGCTTTGCCTCAAACCTAGTTCTTGCCGCGATCACCGAAATGCGACACGGTTTCGGGCGCGCAGGCATGAAGAAGTTTTGCATCGAAGCGGTCGTAGGCACCGATAACGCTGTTTCGCAACGGGTGGCCGAAAAGATAGGATTCGGCGAGCCGAAGGAGATAACTGATGAGGTGAGCGGAAAACCGGCGCTTCAATACGTGCTTCAGGTTGCCACTTAAACCCATCGGAAAACGGAAATGAAACGTAACCCAAAGCTGCCCGTCTTTCCCCCCACGCCGATTTACAAGCCCGTCATTGGACTTCTGGCGACACTCATCGCGCTTGCCGCTTGTGTGGCCGCTATCGTCGGTCTCGGAACTGCCCTCCTTCGCGTGCTTGAAGTTCACGCGATTGCGGATCGGCTGTTGCCTACGTGGCCCTGGTGGAAACTGACTGTCGTAGCAGTAGTTGGCGGTTTCACCGTTACCCGCGTATGCGAATACGCCCATAAATGGGCTAACGACTAAGCGGCACGGAAAACACAGAAGTGGTATCAGATGAACATGAAGTTTCGCGAGCGCGATAGGGGCCGTCACATGATCGAAATCAGCGACCTTGACTATTGCCGTCTCCTGGACGGTCGAAACGCGCTAGGCGCGGCGCTGCAATACCTGGTCAGCGCAGCGGATGCGAACGACGCAGCAAACCAGACCGATCTAGCCGAAGCTATTGAACGAGCTAAGGCGGCACTTGAGCAGTACGGCGAGCATCAAGGCTTCGTGCTGCTCTAAGACAACGGAAAACAGAAAAAGGGGGAATGGCGCATGGACATAGCCTCAATGGAGCCGCCATATGTGCTCTGTATTGACGTCGGAAGCTACAGGAACATCGGATGGGCCAGTTCGGACGGAGCGCATGGAACCGGTGTGGATCTTGATGCGGCATTGGACCGGCTAGGTGCCTGCGTCCTCTCGGCCGGACGTGCAGCTATTGGGTTCGAAGCACCGATATGGACGCCGGCGCGCTCGGAATTAACGACACTTACGAGTGCGCGCGGCGGTGTTGAGAGGACGCACAATAGAGCATGGTCGGCAGGCGCAGGGTGCGGGGCTCTCGGTGCCGCCCTTGTGCTGATGCCATACTGCCTTTCTCGCATTCGCGGTGTCGCCGGGTCAATACTTGCGACCGTCGATGTAGATAGTTTCGCGATGAACGGGGGGGTACTCATCTGGGAGGCGTTCGTGAGCGGCAAAATGAAAGTTGCAGGCGCAACACATCACGACGATGCCAGAATGGCGTGCGACGCATTCATTAGACGGTGGCCAACCTTGACGTCTGATATACCGGGGGAGCCTGCCACTAACCACGCCGTGGCGTCAGCGATCGCGGCCGGACTAACGATAGATACCGCCGAGCTCCGAAAGCCGGCGCTCGTCCTCGGTGCCGCGCAGCATCCCGTTGGTGAGTCGCTGTTAGCAATTGCCACGACCAACTGATCGGAAAACGGAGCGGACGTTGAAATGATCGAACCGCCAATTTTAGGATTTGTGAAGCGACAAAATAGTTCGACACAAAACAATAGTGTTTGACACAGAAACCCGTTGGGCACGCTGTCAAGCGAGCCGCGCAGCATGGTCGGATCGGCATCTGCGGCGATGTTTGTGTCAAACACTATTGTCGCAAGGTCGATGGCAACTTGTGCGTGGAGGCGGTTGTATCAAACTCTATTCGCATAGCGCCAGCTCGACCGCGATGCTATGTCCTTGATTGAACACGGAGCCCTGTGTCAAACACTATTGTCGGTTCACAGGATTGCCTGTCTTGCACCTCGATTGCCGCATGAAAACGTTTTACGGGGACTCGCGTCCCTCGGAAATTTGGCCATGTTCCGTCAAAATTGATGATCAGTCGATCGTTGTCGAGTACGAGGGCGAAGGGGTGGTGGCCTATCGCGGTAAGGCCGAAGGACCGGGCCATTACGTACTCGACTGCGCAGTTGTCGACGGTCGTGCGACGCTGCATCGAGCACTTGGGAGTCCAATTCTGGAAGGCTTCTGGAGCGAGGGCCATTCCCGAGGAATGTGGCGAATTTATCTTAGCGAGTCATAGGAAAACGATGGCACGTGATGCAGACCTCCTCAGACGAGCGCGTCTCGACGCGCTTGAGGTTTCGCTGCGTGATTTGCTCAATGCACGCGACGTGGTTACTGCGCAGCTGAGCGATAAGGTGCCAGCTTGGCTGAACGCGGAATTGGCATGCGAAGGGCTGCAGATCTATCGGGAACGACATGGTGCGTGGATTCTCGCACCGCTTGACGAGTAGGAAAACGGCAATGGTCGGCATCGGAACTGACACATCTAAAGCGTTCGCTGAGCAGTTGTCCGAGATCGGCGAAACCGTTTCTCGTCCAACGTCTTCACCTGCGCTGACGCTTATCACGCCAAATTGGGAGCGACTCGATCCTCCTTGGTGGCTAGTGCGAGCGGGCGTGCACGCATGCGTTGGAGTAACTGATGACGGTGTCGGTACCTACTGCATCCTCGCGCGGCTCGATGCGCGGTCGTACGTACAGACAGCTTTCGCGCCTAGAAGGTGTTATGCACTTTTGTTAAGGGCTGCAAAGTGGACAAGCATAAGGACGGAGAACACGACGAAATGCAAACCAGCCAAGGTTTCGGGCAATCGCTCGTAGTCTCTCGCCAGTCGACGGAAGCGGTTGAGCCAGCCGAAGCTACGCTCCACCACCCAACGACGCGGCAACAGTACGAAGCCCTTTTTCGCCTCCGGCAACCTGACCACCTGAAGCTCAATGCCTTCGTCGCGCGCGGCCTCTGCAGGCCCCTCACCGGTGTAACCCTGGTCAGCGAACGCGATTCTCACAGTCTTCCCCGTGGCGTGCTGGACCTGTCGCGCCAGTTCCCCGACCTGTGCACGCTCCTGTTCGTTGGCCGGCGTCACATGCACCGCAAGCAGTTGCCCCAATGTGTCCACCGCCATGTGCACCTTGCTGCCTTTTTTGCGCTTGTACCCGTCATAGCCTGCGCGTGGACCGCTCTCGCATGTCGACTGAAGCGTGCGGCCATCGAGGATGACTGCACTGGGTTGACCCCGGCGATCCTGCGCCACGCGGATAATCGAACGCAGGTCGTTGACCATGGCTTCGAAACAGCCTGCCTGAATCCAGCGCTGCGTCTGCTGGTAGACCGTCTCCCACGGCGGAAAATCATTGGGCAGCAGACGCCACGGCGCACCAGCGCGGACAATCCAGCGCAAGGCATTGAACATCTCGCGCAATTCGTAGCGACGCTGAGGAGCATCTTGGTTCATCAATGTCAGGTATGGAGCGGCGAAGTACCACTCCTCATCTGACACATCCGTTGGGTAAGGCCTGCGTTTTTTCATCCTGCCAGGCTACCAGGTCTGGCCGAAAGTTCATGACACCTTCTAGTGGCTGCCGGTTTTCGTCCACCGCTGGTGCCAGTTTTGAGTTGCGACCTCGATAACCTCACCTCAATGTATCTGGACGGTTGGGCAAAGCAACAAGAAGCAGGAGTGCACGCAGCGACTTCGTTCCTTGCCTTGGTGGAAAATATCCCGGACTTCTCGGCCCCAGGTCTGTTTGTCCTGCTTGCGGCGATGTGGATAGTTCGGGGAATTCTCGACCACCTGAATGGCGAAATGGAAACGAAGGATTATGTTGTGGCTGCCTGTATTTTTGTACTTACGGTAAGTGCGATTGCGGTCGATTTTAAGGACAATTTTGGGTTGGGCGAAAAGCAAGCCAAGGGAGGGCTGAAATTGATGAGTGATTGGACGTTAGCCATCGACGAGGTCGCACCATTTGCTCGTCAGGTCGCAAACGAAGAACCTCACACGAGTCCGGCGCTGTCGGTTCGAGCGTGCTCGATTGCGCTTCAAATGATTTCAGCACAGAATTTGAAAATGTGTTCGAAAAACGACATCTTGGCTTGCTTCGAGACAGCTCAGAAGTCGGCAGAAAGTATGAAAGCAATCGACGCGGAAACCAGGAACTGGGTTTTTGAAGAGAATAAGACGACGTCGGCTTCGCAATAGACTTATTTAACGAACTCTAGCATCTGAGAGAGCACGCTCGTTTAGTGGTAGCAACCTTCCGGTGTCAGCCTCGCACTCAATTCAAACGCTACTGAACTCTTACGCTTAGCTTGTGAGCCACAGCGCGATGGCATGGCGGAATGGGGGAGTCGTGAGGCCGCCTAGAGAGCAAACTCCCGCGCAACTTCCGAACGGTTGCCTTTTCTCATATAGAGCCCCGAAAACAAGTTTGTTGTGTTCACTCCATCCGTAGCCAGCCCGGAGAATGTGTAATACCGATGTAGGCTGGCCTGCCTTTATTGCTCGCTGATTCTCATTACGTTCCACCAGGACGTCCTCACCAGGGGACCTGGAACATTTGGAGCAATCTCATGCAGCAATATTTCCTTTGCATTCTCTGCTTGACCGTTGCATGTCGACTTTTGGGGCATGCACTCAAGGAAGATGGCGGAATGCCAAGCTTCGTGCTTGCGGTGTTGATGTTGGTCGGTGCAGTGTTATGTAGATGATGGGGCGGCCGTCTTCGGACGGCCGTTTTCCTTTGTAAGCGCTTCGCAAATCAGCAGTTCAGGGTAAAGTGTGACGCCTGTTTCAGCGCAGAGACGTGGCGGTGCCGACGAGTCCGCGCCGGTTGAGAGGCCAGAGAGGGCTACAGTTCGCAGCTTGCTTTGATGGATACATGCTGAATTCCGTGCAGCCGTCGCCAGCTAACAACTCATGAACCAACTCGTGGGGCAAAGCTTCTGCGTTTTTTTAATCAATTCGCATTGGCAGTTATCAAGTTATAACAAAGAACTTTAGAGTTGGTTCTGCTCATATATCATCACGTCACCGACATAGATTGGAGTCGTGATGCCGCATGAATACCCCGCTATCGCTCAGGACGATGATGATGCACTGACGTATACCGGCCCTTACCCGGTCAATCAACAGCACAAGCTAGACAGCCTTCTGGAAAAAGCCTTGAAGGAATTCGAGAGTGCGGCGCAATACATCGCTGTCTCGTACATTCAAGACTCTTCTACCCGCAAAGAATATCTGCGTCAAATTGGAGAAATTCCAAAGATGGTCAGGGAAGAAATCTCTGCTGGCCACGTTGGCGTGGAGGAGGGCGTCCGGTTTGCGCAAATGATGCGTAATCAGATAATGAAAGAGACTCGCGCCGCGACTTCTGCGACAGGATTGGCGGTTGCCGAGCGCTACAAGAAAGACGGGCTTACGAAACGCTTTTTGCTGGAGCGCTACAGCTGCATGCAGAACGTTGAGGGATTCACGAAGCTGAAGCAAGCCGAGCAGAAGGCGTATGTCAATGAGATTGTCGCTGGCACGCGGCAAAGCGTGTACGACACTCTAACCGCAGAGCAGAGAGCAAAGGTGTTCTACGGCATTATTGACGCAAGCGGACGGGACAGCGTCCAGATGACGACCAAAGTTCGACGTTGGGCTGTGCGCGGAAAGGTGTTTCTCCTGATGACGTCGGTTCTTGCGATTTACAGTGTCGCGACGGCAACGGACAAGGTTGCCGAGGTCAACCGTCAAGGGGCGATAATCGGTGGTTCACTGCTTGGTGGCGTGCTTGCGGACGCGGCCGTTGCTAGCCTATGTGGTCCGGGGGCGCCGGTGTGTGCGTACGCGCTTGTAGTGCTGGGAAGTATGGCCGGCGCCATTGCAGCGGGGAGCGCTAATGACCTGTATCAGGAAGAGCTTCAGGAATACATGAAATGGCAGATACGGTGAGCCAGGAAATGCGCCAGGAGTGTTGGTGCACCTTGGCACTGATGTTCGTAGATAACGTAGTTGATTACCACTACGTGGCTGAACAGTTGGTTCGACATTGCTCGAGCATGTCGATGTCCATGCTCAAGGAAGTGCTTTTCAATGAGGTAGCCCCAGCCTTGAGCGGCGCTGTGATGACACCGGCACCAGAAGTATGGCTAATGTGGGACCCTGATGAGGTAGTCTCGCTGGTAAGCCACATGTCGGCGCGTCGAAACGCATCTTTCTTCTATCGAGTCGGTAACAATGTTTGGCGCTGGCAATGCAGGAGCTTGGCGCGAGATTTTTGGCGCGCTCTCGAACCCGAACTGCTGGCCGTGCAGAGAGTTGGCCTGGGTAATTGACCGGAGACATGAAATGCGCAGAAAGATGATTGTCCAGGGCGACAAGACTACGAAGAACGGTGTGGTATTGGCCGGTGACCCAACGATGACTAGTGGTGGGTTGCCACTTGCCTACGTGGGTGCAGAGGTTCATTGTCCTGCCTGCAACTCGACGGGCAAGATTGCCAACGTTATGCCCTACATGCCAATGACGTTTTGTAGTGGAAAGCAGGTCGCGCTCGAAGATGACGTGTGCCTATGCAAATGCGAACCGCCTCCTAAGCTAGTTGCATCCCAGTCAGACATGGTCATGACTATGGAGTCAGATGCGCTGGCTACGATGGGCTATAGCGCAAGTGGGCAAAAGCTACCGCTCGACGAGCAACCGAAATTCATCGAATTCAGCGTGGCTGACCAGGGTCGGCTCTACGGTATGCGTTGCGTTGCCCACTTCGACGACGGGTCGACCGCCAGTAGCTACTTCGACCACGAGAACACGGTCCGCTTTGATAACCCGTCGGGTTCCTCATGCAAGCGCCTTAGTTTTGAGTCTGATGATGCGGGCAACACAACGTTCGCCGGTGAATTGCTGAGAAGTGTGGCTGCGTGAGCATGCCGATAAATGCCCGGTACTCCCTGTTCTACGATGAGGCGGTTATTTGTTGTTGGACCGACAGATGTGCAGCGTATGTTTCGATACTCGCTACGCAAACTATGCGGCTGCGAACTGGACCGGTCCGCAGCCGGATTCTAGGTCACTATGTTCGATTCAAGTCGCGTTTGCCACGTTTGTACAGCGCTTCGAGCCCGGCGTGATGGTGAGGTGCTTCGCCATTGCAGAGGACTGACCGCATACGTCTGTGATACGAACTTTCGAAAAATCGAACACGAAGGACTTGCCTTCTTTTGTCACGGTGACATTGCCGGAGTCAGTTATATATCTCTGTACGCCTGCCGTTGAGCCAGACTCCTTACCGTCCGTTGAGTCGAGGGAGCAGGTCAACGAAGAGTCACCTGCGGGCGTAGCGGCGAAGTAACTCCAGTCGCTCACCTTGTCGCCGTCTACGCTAATGTCAAGAGAGTGCTCCACAGTGTTCTTCGTCGCAGAACAACTGTATGTCACCGGTTTGGCCTGTGCGATGGCGCACACGCACGATGCGAGGACTGCGATGGCAACGATTTTTCTCATGGTCCGTTCGCTCATTTCAAAAGTGCTTCGATTTTTTCCATTGGAAGTGGTTCATCAATTTTACTTGGGTCGCAAGCGAAATACTTTGCGTTAATTTTCTTGTCGACGTAATCGTAAATCCACTTTATGTAAGCTTCGGCGCCGTGGACGTTATGGTCAGCCATGTACGCGTTGGCCTCTGCCGTGCCATCTGACCCCGACGACTTCAGCTGCGTGCGGAGCAGTTTCAGGGCTCTTGTTGCCGTTAGCGTACGGCGGATGATTTCGCGTCCACCTCTTGTACCCTCATGGTGGAGAAAATATCCGAGCTTTGCCCGACTCGGGCCAGTGACGGAGTCCACGTGGAAGCCGTCGTCAGCGAACACTCTAATATTTGACGCTGCGTAGTCAGCAGCAGTCAGGATGGATAGTTCCGGGTCGAGTCGCAGGTGCAGAATCTGCGATTGCGTGAGATGGTGAACACCCTGCTGAGCTGCCAGTTCGGCGCAGCGCTGATGTAAAGCTGAGTCCGGCAAGTCTGCGACCTGCAGCCACGCGGTCGGAAGGAACTGCGTAAGGCCAGCAGCGCCAATGGAGTTGACGACTGACGGGTCCCACTCAGGATTCGGCTTTCGGATTGTTTTCATCAAAGGTTTCCCTTTGACAACAACTGGCTTGTGCGTTTTCTTTGAAATTACGGGTACTTGTTCATGGATGGAGGGCATCTTTCCCGCTTCTGCCTCGATAAGCGCCGCGACTCCCTGCGGAATAATCCCGCTGCGCTCGGATGCTTTGACGATGTAGTCACGATACTTCATATTCGCACCGAGGCGCAGGTTGTGGCTGTTCGGGCATTCGACGCCAACGTTCACCACTGGATTGCCCGCGGTGTCTCGATTGTGCTGCACTTCCGCCGGTGCCAGGGGCACCGGCGCACTCGGTTGATGGTCGGCCCCGCCTTCGTGTACACGCAGCGGGATGCTGACCTTCGCCTTCGGGCTGCGAACAATGGGTTGATGTGTGCCCGATGGGGGCTTCAACTCGGCAACCTTCTTTTTGCCGCCGTCTAGCTTGAAGACGTAGACGTGTACTTTTTCATCTGGCGTGAGCGTGCGAACCGCTGGAATGTCGCCGTTCTTGTCGGTGACGTGCTCATGCTCTCCGGATGATGTGACGACTGTCGTCTTTAGGTTGGGTATAGGCTTGTCGTTTGCATCCGTTACGCGAATCCACAGTTCGCTGAAAAACTTCTCTGCGTCGTTGACTTGCTCAGTTGTGTTAGACGCCTTGAGCTTCAGTTTTTGCCCAGGGTAAATTAGCCGGGGATTGTCAATATTGTTGAGCGTGACTAATTGACTTACGCTCGTATTGTTCTTTGCAGCAATGGCGCTGAGCGTATCGCCGGGCTGAACGGTGTAATCGGCTTGGTCGGTCATGTTCAAGCGAGTTCGGATGCTTCGTCGTGCACGACGCTAGCGGGTGGTACGTCATCTTCACGGTCGATGTTGAGGTTCCAGGCGGTTTCCCATTCGCCTTGGCCAAAGAGTGCAGTGAGATGTTCGGTTTCCTCCGGATTCAGGTGTCGGGCTGACCCGTCTGCCGCCGAAGTACCCGAGATAACTTTCTGCGCGTTGCCGTCGGGTTCGTCCTGATGTGGGTAAAGCGCGTACTTGACGTCGCTTGCGGCGGCTCCATCTTCAGAGGAGCGGAAGACAAGTTTCTGGCTGAATGGAACCGGCGACGAAGTAGGCAGGTCCGGCAGGGGATAACTGGTACTTGCCGGGCCTGCGAAGACTTTGTCGGCACCTTTCACGGAGACCGAATTCGGCGCATGAATCTCGATGTTGCCATCGGTGATGCGCAGGTATGCGCCTCCGCTCGTAAGCAGGATTTCCTTGGCCGATGCCACCTCGACTTTTGCTGTGGTCGATAGAATCTTGACGGTCTGCTGCGCGGTCAACTCGATGTTGTCGGAGTGCGACTGCAATTCCAGCTTTCCCTTCGCCGCAAAGAGCTTCATTCCAGCATTCTGCGCAAAGAGGCTCAGTTTCTCCTTGACGCTCGCGATGAATGACTTACCCGTCGCGAGATGCGTGCTCTGACCACTCACAAGATTCAACTGCTGGTCTGGAGACAGGTGCACCGATTTGTCGCTTGACAGTGCAATACCAGCTGGACTTGAAAACAGCATGACGGGGTCCTTGAAGCCCTTTGCGCTGCCAATACCTCCACCATCTGTCTGGCCACTTGTACCCACTCCGTCGAGGTCGTGCTCAGTTGCAGCAGTGAAATTCTTCAGGGCGTTTTTTCCCTCGAGCAATGACTCCGCCCTGTGTTGGGTGCTCACCTCAGAGAGGGCATCCATGACGCTTTCGGAGCTAAGCAACTGCTGATTAGCTTCGCGGGCGTCAAGGGGCTGCGTCGCAAGGCCGGTGCGCGAGTTTGTCGACACGAAAAGTCCCTGCGCTGCTCGCACGGCGCCGAACGAGTCCGCCGTCAGGTCAAAGCCGCTTCCTAGATAGTCGCCTCGCAGATTGCCAGTGTGGTCAACGAGATATCCCAGATGCAGTGCGGCGTTCGCGCTAGTGGTGTAAAGCTGGACACGGCTCTGACCGCTGGAATCATCCATTACGAGCTGGTTGTAGCCTGTTCCACCGTATTCTTTTGACTTGTATCCAGACAGTAGCCCGTTCGAATGCCAGTGTGGATTTGTGGCCCCGTTATAGAGCCTCCCGGTCACAAGCGGACGGTCGCAATCACCGTCAAGCCACGCGATAACCACTTCTTCGCCCACGCGAGGTACATGGACGCCGCCGTAGCCGCTACCGGAGTCGGAAAAGAGCACGCGTACCCAGCACGAAGAGTTCGCATCTCCACGATTTCGCCGGTCCCAATGCATGTGCACTTTGATGCGATTGAGCGAATCGGTATAGACCTCTTCGTTCGGCGGTCCGACCACGGTCGCAGTTTGTATTTGCATCTGCGGCTTACGATGTTCAAACGGACTACGATACTGGACGCTCCGGCGCTGCACTTCTGCTTCGACGAGAAAGAAACCTTCGCTACCGTCCGATGCTTTGCTTGTCAGTGAAGAGTTGATGGCCTCATAGTCTGCGCGGACTCCTGCAATGCGGCGCTGCAGGCCTTGTGGAAAAGGATGGGTGTTTCCAGCAGGTAGGTTGTTCTCGATGTACCAATCGGCGGCAATGACAACGAATTCACGGTCCTGAGACGCATCATGGTCATGTTCAGGATGGCCCGAGAGAGTGAAATACTGGCCAACGTCGACGCGGCGCACGCCGCCAACTCCGACGAATCGCTTTGCTCTCGATTCCCATTCCTCAAGGTGCAGCTTTGTAAGCTGGTCGCCTCGGTCGCTCTCAAGATAGCTGTACGCGCCTGTGTACTCGTAGACTTCCGCTTGTTCGGGAAGCGAGCCTTGATTGCCGATAGTTGGAAAACTCGTGCCTTTCTGCGCGAGCGGATTCTTATAGTCGAACGTGCTGGTTGTGTAAGTCGCGCTCTGGAGCGTGCGTGTGCCGGTCCATTGCAGGAATGCATCTGTTTCGCTATGTACACCAATACGTGCGAACTCAACCGTTTTCGGCGACATTGGAGCAAGTGAGTAAACGTCGTCGGTAACGACATAAGTGTGCGACTTACCGTCGAGCGACTGCTCAAAATATCCAAACAAGCCTTCGGCTTCCATCAGACGATGAACGAAATTCCAGTCGTCCTCGTACTGAATGCAGAAGGAACGCACGGGCGTGGGGCGGCGGACTGCGATGCGATAGGCACCGCGCGCCTGCGGGTGCTCATTAAATATCGCGGTGAGGATGTCCTCGGTGCTCAATTCTTGGAAGATTCTTGCATCCTTCCGGAATTTAAGGAAATGAAGCCAAGAGGAAAACGTTAGCTGAAAGCAGGTCGCTCCGCCATCTGAACCCAGCCTGCGTACCGTATGGACGTAACCGTTATGCGGTTGATAAGACTTGTCGTTTTGCTGAATCCACAATGTTACGGGTTGTGCGATGAGTGTCTTCAGTTCAAGCGTGTCTTTGAGAGACAAGACATCAACCGTGAATTCGTAATTTCGACCAATCCGTGAGTGCCCAAGCGCACGTTGAGGCAACAGGACGTTAGGCCCGAGAGGTGTGTCCAGTTTCAGCAGGCGGTCCTGCTGGCTAATCCCCGACGAAACGAGCGAGAATAGGTCTTGTACGCCCATAACCATTTCTTTCCCTAAATTTTCGCTTTTACTTTCGTTTCGAATAATATGACGATTCAGGCTTTGGGACAATACACTGAATTGATAGGTTTTTTGAAAAAAATAGAAGACAGTTAATTTTACAGAAATGAAATAAATATGAATGATAAATGTAATTTATGGGCGACTAAATATTGCTGTCGCGCACGGTGATTATGCGATTTGAGTATATTCCCTTGCTGGTTGCGAGCCTTATTTTCACTGTATGTTTATACCGTTCCTGTCAAGCCAGGTAGCATGGACTACCGCCGTGTTGTCGACAAATACAAGTTTACCTATCGGCAGCGTAGCCTCACGTCTCTCAAGTGGCGGCGCTTCAGTGGCATGGGAGCGCTGCAAATGAGAACGTGCGATAGCTCAAAAGACGCGCGCATCCACAATTTGTGTGCGACGGGCCTCAGATATCTGGTTAGCCCCAAT